>CAYJMU010000070.1:3945-4418 GCA_964371605.1 uncultured Lachnospiraceae bacterium | reverse complement strand
CTTGCCCCCTTCTTTTCTAAGATCTGCTATTAATTTTTTAAGTAGCTCACCACCTATATTATTAGATTGAAAACTTGATTTCACTACTATTTTTATGATTTCAGCTTCATCAAGAACACTTTTCACATCTATATATCCTACAAACTCTGAAAAATATTTAGCGACCAAAATAATATTGCCGCCCTCTAAATCCTTTTTAAATTCAGTTAAATTATATTTATCTTCTATGTTACTTTCTTTTTCTATTTCTACTAATTTTTCTATATTATCAGCATTTAAACTTTCTATAACTAAATTAGTTTTGATTTTTTCTTCTAGTTCTCTTTCCGCTTGACTCTTTTTTATGTATAGTGGAATCAACTCTCTAACTGAAACATATTCTTCCTTCTCCACCTTTCTTTTAGCCGCCTTAAGAAAATTATCCTCACCAGAAAAATCACTCCCATCTAAAACACATGAAGAATCTTTCTCTT
>CAYJMU010000070.1:289-3935 GCA_964371605.1 uncultured Lachnospiraceae bacterium | reverse complement strand
TTTCTCTTCTAGCTCTAGCATGCTTTCAGGACTCATGTAGCTAACGCTCGAAATTTCCCCATTCTTAAACTCTGCCGTATAATAATCATTCACTCCGCTATCTATTTTTAGCAAATAATTTTCTTTCTCTATACTTTCTGCTAAGATCTCGAATGCATTCACTTTGATTAGTTTTATGTCATTATCGGCAGAATACAATCCTTTAGCTATAGCTAGCCCTATTCTAGTTCCTGTGAAACTACCTGGACCTACATTCACCGCTATATGTGTGATCTCGCTGATATCTACACTTTTAGATTTTAGAATTTTATCAAGCTCTACCATAGCCACTTCACTATAATTTCTGAAATCTTCTAAACTCTTTCTGTAAATCTTTCCATCTAAGTAAACTCCAACTTCACCTTTTTTATCACTAGTGTTGATTAATAACATTTTCATTTTTCATTTACCTCATTAATAATAAATCTTCTTTCATTTTCAGAAAGCTTTTCGATGATCACTTTAGTATATTTTTTAGGTAAGAAATTTTTTATATTTTCCGCCCACTCTACTAATATCAATACATTGTCATCCTCAAGCTCAGAAAATATTTCATTAAATCCTAATTCTAAAAAACTTTCATCTTCCGTGATTCTATACATATCGAAATGATATATTTTCATTTTCTTAGTTTCATATATATTCATAAGAGTAAAAGTAGGACTAGTGACACTTCCTTTTTCACCTAATAATGAAATTAAGCTCTTAGATAGAGTAGTCTTTCCAGCACCTAAATCACCTTCTAAAACTATTAGCTCTGATTTCTTAATATTTTTAAGAATATGTTTAGCTAATTTTTTAGTATCTTTTTCACTCTTAGAAATGAAAATTTTTTCCATATTATACTATTACCTCATATATCAATTTTTTCTTTTTAGGCTTTTCTTTCGAAATTTCTATGCAGCCTAAAACTTCATCATCATATTTTTTTTCTTCCGAGCTGAGTAAAATCAAATCATCTCCTTCATAAACATAATCTCCTATATTCAGAAGAGTTTTTAGTCCTACGCTATGATTTATACTATCACCTACTTTCTTTCTGCCCCCGCCTAAATCATTTACTATTTCAGCTAATCTTCTAGCCCTTATATTAGAAATATAACCTGTAAATTTAGATTTTATCACTCTAAACTCTTCTTTATTATACTCCTCTTCGAAAGCAGCGACATCACCACCTAACTCAGCTATAATCTCATCGAATTTATTTCTGACTGCAGTTTTACCATTTTCTTCTATTTTATATAATTTATTTTCCACTTTTAAAATTTCTTTCTCAGTGAACATTTCACTCATAATCATAAATTCTTTCAGCATATACACTGCTAAATTTTTAAGGTCAGAATTTTCACCATTTAACGCATTTAACACGTCTTTTATTTCAAATATCGAACCTATACCATTTCCAAGCGGACTATTCATATTAGTGATGATAGCTTTCACTTTTTTTCCAAACTTACTTCCTATATCTATCATCGCTTTCGAAAGTTTTTTAGCACTCGAGAGATTCTTCATGAAAGCCCCTTCCCCGAACTTAACATCTAACAAAATGATGTCACTACCTGTAGCTAGTTTCTTACTCATGATGCTACTAGCTATAAGCCCTATATTATCTACATAACCATTCACATCTCTTATGGCATACATCTTTTTATCTACCACCGCTATTTTTTCAGTCTGCATCATGATGCATGCGCCTAGTTTGTCCACCAGCTCTTTAAACTTAGCTTCTGATAAATCTATATTTAGCCCACTAAAAGCCTCTAGTTTATCCACCGTCCCGCCAGTGAATCCTAATCCTCTACCACTCATCTTAGCCATCTTGATTTTTCCACATAAAGCGACCATAGGCATTAATACTAAGCTAACGCTATCACTCACCCCGCCCGTAGAATGCTTGTCCACCATCAAGGCGTTTAATGGTGAAAGATCTATCTCATCACCACTTTCTTTCATATATTTAGTAAGCAAAAAAAGCTCAGTTTTATTAAGCGAATTTTCATATACTGCCTTTATAAATTCTACCAGCTCAGGGCTATCCACCTTGCTTTCACTGATATAACTAACAGCATATTTAATTTCATCTTCACTAAGCATATTTTTTTCTAATTTCTTTTTAGTGATTTCTATAAATTTTTTCATAAAATTATTATATCACGATTTGATTTAATATTCAAGAAACTACTAATAATTGGTAATTTTATTTAATATTTTCACTCACAGTAGAAATATTAAATTCTGCACTTTTTATATCATCTATAATTGATGGCAAGGCAGCTAATGTTTCTGCAGTGGGATGCATTAAAATCAAATCCCCATTTTTCAATTCTGTGGTAGCCCTTTCATGTATTAGAGTGGCGTCCTTGTCTCGCCAATCAATAGTATCTTTACTCCACATAATAGTTTTATAACCCGCATCACTTGCCACACTTATAACAGTGTCATTATAACTCCCGCTCGGCGGCGCAAATAAATTCATGTCTAGCCCTGTCATACTCTTAACTACTTTATGAGTATAGTCTATTTCTTCGATATTTCTCTCTTCGTTAATAAGTGTATGATCTTTATGATAATATCCGTGATTTCCTATCTCGTGACCTTCTTCATACATTCTTTTAACTAATTCTTCATTTCCGCTAGCCCAAGTCCCTCCTAAAAAGAAGGTAGCTTTTACACCCTTATCCTCTAAAACTTCTAACATAGGTTCTACGAACTCCGTCCCCCAATAAACGTTAATCATAAGGCTAACATTATTATTATTTTCATTACCATTATATATAGCTATCATGCTGTTATTATCAGGGAGAGCTCTAACAGACCTGATATTGTCAGCTAGATAATAACTACTTACAGCCACCACCCCTATCATAAAAAACAAAAAAATATTCAGCAGCACATTAGTTTTATCTTTTCGTTTATTTTTTTTAACCTTTTTACTTTTTACAAAAAACTTATAAATTTTCATAATCATCCCCTTATATATCTAAATATATTATCTCACCACTCTTTTTATTCCTAAAATTCTCATATGGCATTGCAATTTTATTTAAAAAATGGTAAAATTTCATTATGAAAAAAAATGATATATTAACAGTTGAGATTATAGATTACGATATGAATGGACTTGGCATAGCAAGACATGAAAATCAAGTAATCTTCATTAAAAATGCACTAATAGGAGAAATAGTAGAAATAAAAATAATTTTAGTTAAACCAAATTTTCTAATAGGTAAAACTATCAATATTTTAAATGCTAGCGAAAATAGAATTAGTCCAAGCTGCCCATATTTTCTTCGTTGCGGCGGATGCAACACTCTTCACATGAATGAAAGTGAAGAATTAAAATTCAAAGAAAATTTAATTAAAAACACGCTTAGAAAAGTCGGAAGCATAAATATAGAAAGTATAGAGATGATAGATTCTAAAAACAGATATCACTACCGCAATAAATTTAGCTTACCTATCAGAAGTATAGACGGCGAAGCAAAAATAGGAATGTTTAAAGAAAATAGCCATGAATTAATCAATACTAATGATTGCATTATTATTGATGAAAAGTTCCCTATCATAAAAGCGGCATTCGAAGAATTTTTCTTAGAAGAAAACTTGC
>CAYJMU010000070.1:0-262 GCA_964371605.1 uncultured Lachnospiraceae bacterium | reverse complement strand
TTTAGTCTGTAGAAAAAATGCTGACAAATACATATTTACGCTCGTAGTATTTAATAAGCCGAAAGTAGAACTAAAAAATCTCATATCTAAGTTGACTGCTCTTAATATAAATTTCAGCCTAGATATGAATATTAACACACTTACTAACAATGTAATACTTAGCGGAAAATTATTACCTATTTTTGGAGATAATAAATTAAGCATGGAAGAGTTCGGCATAAAATACAAAATAGATAATCTTAGCTTTCATCAAGTCAATGAT
>CAYJMU010000069.1:2565-4522 GCA_964371605.1 uncultured Lachnospiraceae bacterium | reverse complement strand
TCTTCTATACTATACGCTGTCATTATATTAGCTGAAAGCATCATATATGAAGACAATGCGGCAGAAAGCAAATGGACGAGCGCACCTGAAGAATGGCAAACAAAATATAATACTATATAATTACAATAAAGTTATTTTTTAATAACTTTATTTTTTAATATTTGGTTACTATTTTATAACCATTTTAAATATATTTTCTTTTCTCTCAAATACAATTAATTATAGCCATATCAGCAGATTGCTAAACTTTATATTTTAACGACATCCTATTATTTTAATCTATACCATTTTATATTTGAAGCATGTCATATTATCATACTTATTATTAATAAAATCTAACATTTAGTTTACTCAATTATTGTCAGTTTAACTTTTGTTTAAATGCCAATTGCTTTATATCATACCATACCTTGCCTTACCTTAGCGCCTACCTCTATAGCTTATTACTAGGCTAGCGAACACTAAGGCTTTCATTATATTATATAAAACCGACTTAACAAGAATCAGTTATATTCTTTTGAAGATAGGGGAATGCGTTATTTAATAATTTACCCCTTAATGCTATTCTTTTATATGCCGATTTACCTATATATATCCATTTTCCTTGCCCGTATACTTGCATTACCATAGAAGCGCCATATCATTATATCTATCAATATATACAATTAATTTATAGCTTCTCATATTTTCAGCATACTACAGTATATTTTATTTTGCTTTGTTTTAATTAATATATATTTTTTATTAGCAAGCATCAGTATATATTAACAGTCTTACCAAATAGCAGTAGTATTTTTACTAATGCTTTATTTTATCTATTATTTAATAACTCGCAAGATACTTTAATTAACTTGCATTTATTATGCATATCTTTTTAGTCTACTTTGATAGTCGTTATTATTAAGTAATAGCTAATAGGTCAACTTAGCACTTGTATATCAGCTTGCATTTTATTTATATATTGTGATACTCGAACCTATAAGCTATTTAACTAATTCCATACTGTAAAATCAAGCAAACTTTTTATACAGCAATATATCACAAAGCATCCCTTACTATTTAATGCCACTTTATCATTTATATAAGTTCTACTCATTTTTAGCAATGTTTCACGTGAAACATTATCTCTTTATTAGAATGCAATTATTATTTACATTATCGTTGTTATTAAGTATCTGTCTTCACACTTTTAACTTCTAACAATTTCTCCTGATTAACTAAAACTCAACACAGCTACGCAATAACTACGCAAAGCAATTAACAATCACACTTCTAAAATGTTTCACGTGAAACAATGAAAAAAGGGCGGTAGAATAATACTATTCATCCGTCCTTTTCACTTTGTCTATAATTTACACCAAATCTTTCTTATCAATTAAAACTTTGTATATTCTTTCTAAATCTTCTCTATTATAGTAATCTATAGTAATTCTACCACGATTTACCGTGCCATCTAGCCCTACTTTAGTTCCTAAAACTTTTTGCATATCTAATACGAACTCTCTAAGCTCTGGAGTAAGTGTATTCATTTTCTTAGCTGCGGCAGGAGCTTTACCACCCGCACCCTTAACTACATCTTCCACATCTCTAACAGTTAGTTTCTTTTCTGCCGCTTGCTTAGCTAATTTGATTTGCATATCTCTATCAGTAATGATTACTAAACTTCTAGCTGAACCCGCTGAAAGCTTTCCTTCTTCTATCATAGCTATTACTTCTGGCTGTAATTGTAATAATCTAACCGTATTAGCTATCATAGAACGGCTTTTACCCATTCTTTCCGCCACTTTCTCTTGTGTCCATTGGTATTCATCCATAAGACTCTTGAACGCTTTAGCCATTTCTATAGCGTTTAAATCTTCTCTCTGCAAGTTTTCTATGATACTGATTTCTTTAACATCTCTATCATTATACTCTTTCACTACGCAAGGAATATCTTTCAATCCAGCTTCCTTAGAAG
>CAYJMU010000069.1:0-2555 GCA_964371605.1 uncultured Lachnospiraceae bacterium | reverse complement strand
CTATAATCATATATCTATCGCCTCTAGGAACTACCACTAGCGGTTGGATTAACCCATGAATCTTGATAGAGTCAGCTAATTCACTGATAAGCTCTGGCTTAAACACCTTTCTAGGCTGATTCTTGTTAGGATCTATGTCAGCTAATGCTATATCTCTTACATCGAAGGTAGATTGAACTCTTTCCTTAAGAACCTCTGCCACTTCCTTATTAGCGCCTTCAGCACCTTTAGCAATGTCATTTAATTCCGCTTCAGTCTCCGAAAAATCGTTGAATACGCTGAATAATGAGTCTAATCCTCTACCTAATCCTTTCTTTCCTGCCATTTTACTTCACTCCTCCCTTTTCACTTCTTTCTAAGAACTCTTTAGCTAATTCTAGGTAAGCCACACCACCTTTACTTCTCGGATCATAATTACATATTGGCTCTCCATAGCTAGGAGCCTCAGCCAGTCTTATATTTCTAGGTATTACAGTATTATATACCTTTTTACCGAAGAATTTCCTCACTTCCTTACTTACTTCTTGAACCAGCTTACTTCTACTATCACGCATAGTAAGAACTACCCCTTCTATTTCTATTTCTGGGTTTAAGTTTAATTTAACTTGTTTTACCGTATTCATTAGCTGCGCCACGCCCTCAAGCGCTAAAAATTCGCATTGATTAGGTATAAGCACAGTATCACTAGCCGTTAGCGCATTAACCGTTAGTAGCGCTAGACTAGGCGGACAATCGATATGAATATAATCATATCTATTCTTTATACGCCCTAGTATATTCTTAATGATAAACTCTCTATTAGGCATACCAACCATTTCTATCTCTGCACCAGCCAAATTTATCTCGCTAGGCAATATATCTAAACCAGGCACACTGGTAGGCCTCACTATTTCCTCGAATATGTTTTCGCTTATTATTATATTATATATACTCTTTAAATCTTTATCAGTCTTATCTATACCTAACGCACTGGTAGCATTCCCTTGAGGGTCTATATCTACTATCAATACCTTTTTGCCTAGCTTAGCTAAGTAAGATGATAAGTTTACACATGTAGTAGTTTTACCTACTCCACCCTTTTGATTAATAAATGATATTATCTTTCCCATTTTAATTCTCCTTATAGTTACAATATTATTATATCATTTTAGAAATATTAATTCAAGCCTAGAATAAAAAAAGTCTGAAATGTTTCACGTGAAACATTTCAAACTATCATCAAATATACATATATTGTTTCAATTCCCTTTTAAATGGCAAAAATAGCCAGTTATAGCGGCTTTAAACGCGGTTTATTGCCACGCCTTGGATATCCCTTTGGACATGAAGCGATTTTACCAAATACTAAAAGATATGTGCCCTGCTCTTTATATTCGAACATTTGTTCTAATTTAAGATTTAATACACTTATTGCATTTTCAGCACTTTCTATTTCACTTTTAAAATTTTCACCTTTATAACATATCACCTTGCCTCCAATTTTTAAAAATGGGGCTGAATATTCTAGCATTGTTGACAGATTAGCCACAGCTCTACTTACAACATAATCAAAACCTTCATTAAATCCTTCTACTTCTACTAAATCTTCCGCTCTACTATGAATCGCCTCATACCTCACATCCACTTTTTCAGACAGCTTAGTTAAAAACTCCACCTTCTTTCGAACGCTATCCACGCATACCAGCTCTATATCATCACCTTTTAAGATCTTTAGAACCACTCCCGGAAAACCTGCTCCCGCACCTATATCTAATACTTTTGAAGATTTTTCTATTATCTCAGACGCCGTTGCAGAATTTATAAAATGTCTATTATAAACCTCCTCTTCTTCTAAGATGGTAGTTAAGTTATATTTCTTATTTTCCGAAACCAAAAACTCATAATATTCTTTAAATTTTTCATTATTAATTATGCTTTCCTTGTCCACTAAAACGCTCTTCATATTATTTTCCTTCTTTCATTTTTAAGTATATCATTAATACAGATATATCAGCAGGGCTCACCCCACTTATTCTAGATGCTTGACCGATGCTTGACGGCTTTATTTCTGCTAATTTTTGCCTTGCTTCTATCCTTATACCTTTAATGTCATGATAATTAATATCGCTAGATAACTCCATCTCTTCATCTTTTCTCATCTTTTCTATGTTTACTTTTTGCCTATCGATATATCCTTTATATTTAACAAAAGTTTCCACCTCTCTCAGAGCCTCATCACTTACTTCTGCAAATAATTCAAACTCATCGCGAATATCGAAAATAGATATCTTTTGCCTTTTTAGAGCCCCCTCTATAGTAATAGCGTCCGCTGAATAATTTTCACCTTTTCTATTGAACAATTCTTTCACTTTTTCATTAGGAATTAATCTATCATTTAACGATTTTTCTACGCACTCTATCTCGCCAATCTTCTTGTGGAAAATATTTTTTCTTTCCTCTCCAACTAACCCAGCTTTTATACCGATATCAGTCAGCCTCATATCTGCGTTATCTTGCCTAAGAAGAAGCCTGTATTCCGCCCTGCTTGTCATCATTCTATAAGGCTCATCCGTCCC
>CAYJMU010000068.1:3591-4558 GCA_964371605.1 uncultured Lachnospiraceae bacterium | reverse complement strand
AAATTACCTTATCTATAGCAATAGTTAAGTCTTCAAGGCAGTCTTTAACTTCTAGAAAAGTTTTGCCTAAAATAATTTTATCCATATGTGCATCTCCTTTTTTTCAAACAACAACATTATTATATGTTTAATCAACTAAGTCAAAATGATATGACATTTTTTTAAATATTTTCGCTAAATTTCGCAAAAAATATTATAAAAACAACTAAATGATTAAACATTTGTTTTATATTAACATAATATTGATGACAAAAGTATGTCAACAAAAGAAAAAAAAATGATTGAATTTAATCAACCATTTTTGCATTAGATAAATTTTTTACAGCTGCTAGCGTCACTACTTTAGATTCTAAACTTTCTTCTGCTAAACTAATTTTACCCACGCTTACTTCATAAGCGATCATATTTTCTACCTTAGTTTCATCTATTCTTTTTTGGTATGTTCTACTCTGAATTCGTCCAGAAATTTTCACCTTAGTTCCGATAGGCTGCTCACTTATAAACTTAGCATTTCTACCCCATGCTATACATGGAAGATAATCACTTTTATTATAGCTTCTGTTTACAGCTACTAACATATCACATATTTCTCTCTTGAAAGGAGTCATTCTATATATCGGTTCTTTACATATAAAACCTTCTAAATTTATTTCATTTTCGTCTTTTTCATAATTTTCGCTTATATCTCGAACGAACACTGTTAGCATTAGCTTGCTTTTTCCGTTTACTATTTTATTATAACTTCTAAACTGTCCACTGATAGATATATTCACGCCTTCTTCTAACTTCACTATATTTAATAGTTTTTCACTTATAGTGACATTTATCACATCTTTTATTTCGCTAAGCCTTTCACACTCTACTTCGAATTCGTAAAATTTTTCATCATATACTTCGTGACTAAACTCTACTTTTCCTTTCACTCTTCCTTTTATAATTACATCATTATTATCCATTTGTTCATAAT
>CAYJMU010000068.1:2667-3581 GCA_964371605.1 uncultured Lachnospiraceae bacterium | reverse complement strand
ATTTTATAATTTTCTTTATAAATAATGTCACCTACTGCTTTTATCTCATACCCTTCATATTTCAATCTTTCCAGCACCATAGGTAGCGCTTCTATAATATAGTCACTATTATTATGGCAAAGTATGATACTACCCTCTCTAGCCTTATTTAATATATTAGTAGTGATATCCACCGCTGATATACCTTTCCAATCTAAGCTGTCAGTATCCCACTGTATAGTAGTCAGCCCTAAGTTGGCAGCCTCATTGATTAGTTTATCATCATATGCTCCGTATGGCGCCCTAAACAATGTCACATCCGCGTCCACCACTGCTTTAATCGCATTAGAACAATCTTCTAACTCGCTTTTCATAATGCTTTCACTCACCTTAGTTAGATCTAAGTGTGTATCTGAATGATTTCCTATTTCATGACCATAGTCATATATTTTTTTCACTAAATCAGGATATTCTTCTACCCATAATCCTACTAAAAAGAAAGTGGCCCTTACATTATGTTCTTTTAAAATTTCTAGTATTACTGCTGTCTTATCTGCCCCCCAGCTAGCATCAAAACTGATAGCCACCTCCTTTTCATTAGTTTCTACTGAATATATGGGAACCTCTCTTAATGCGGAACCAAAATATACCCCCGAAATTTCATTCCCACTAAAGTCTAATGTAGAAAGACCTATCATAGTTAATAGTAAAATACCTATGATAATCGTTCTCATTTTAATAACATAAAAGCGCATAAAATCTCCTTTTTAATTTTACCAAAATATTATCAAATTTGAAAAAAAATTAATATCTTAATCTGTCTAGATTTGTTAGATAATAAGATAATATTTATGTAATAATGTATTACTAATTTTTCGGAAATATACCAAAAAAAAAGAGAAAGACTTTTCTCTCTCTTTTTTAGTGATTTTCTT
>CAYJMU010000068.1:0-2657 GCA_964371605.1 uncultured Lachnospiraceae bacterium | reverse complement strand
TAGAAATAAACTTACCTTTACTCACTCTAGTATCATGAGAAATATTAGATGATTTGATGACATAATTATTTTTACTATCATCTATAGCTATCATTTCAAATGTTTCTTTTTCTACCGCTGCATAGAATACGCTTTCGTTAGCTAAAGTGATACATTTCATTCCTTTTCTAGCTCTAGCTGAAAACTCTAATATATCTACTTTTATTTTCTTAACATATCCTTTCTCTGTTAAAATAACTAAGCTATCATCTTCACTAACAGTAGAGGCCATCACCACACGGCTACCCGCATTTAGCACTATACCTTTCACACCGATAGAAGCTTTACCTGTAATAGAAATGTCATCAGTTTTAATTTTCAGGCTAATGCCATCACTAGTAATCATAACTAAAGCACTTTCACACTTACCTACATAAACTACTTTATCATCATCTTTCAGAGATAAGAAATCAATGATGCTCTTTTTAGTAGTCAGGTCTTTTAAATTTCCTTTCTTAATCATACCATTTTTAGTGACCATGATGATTTCCTCATCTATGCTTTCTTTACTACTTACGGCTACAGCATATAGCGCGGTAGAATCATTATCATACCCTACTATAATATCTTTCAGGAAAGCACCTCTATCTCTCCATCTAGCTTCCATTACATCATAAACGCTCACCTTGCTAAGCTTTCCATCAGATGAGAATATGTAAATCAGTTTCTCGCTATCTGCTGCTAATATGATGTTATGCATTTCATTAAGAGTGGGATTATCACTAGCCACTCTAGCAGTGATATTATAATTTTTCAGTGGTATCTTTTTAATACAATTTTTAGCATTAATAGCCACCATATAATCTTTCACCACTTTAAATTCTTCTTCCATTTTTTCGCTTTCACGCTTAACTTCATCTTCTTCTAAAATGGCAGTCATTCTAGGCGCGTTATATTTTTTCTTGATTTCTAAAAATTCTTTTTTAACAGTGCTGATCAATACTTTTTCATTTTCTATGATAGCAGTTAATTTTTCTATCAATGCTTTCAATTGACTAATTTCAAGCTCTAAATTCTCTATCTCTAAGTGAGTAAGTCTGCTAAGTCTCATATCTAAAATAGCTTGAGCTTGTCTTTCACTAAGAGTAAATCTTTCTTTCAGCCTTTCTCTAGCCATAGCCACATTTTCACTAGTTTTGATTATTCTAATCACTTCATCAATATTCTTGATAGCTATGATTAGCCCTTCTAAAATATGAACTCTATCTTTAGCATTCTTCAGATCAAATGCCGTTCTTCTTAAAACTACTGATTTTCTATGACTAACGAAATATTCAAGTATTTCTTTTAGGTTTAATTGCTTAGGTTTTCCGCCTGCGATAGCCACCATATTCACACCGAAGTTAACTTGTAAATCTGTGTATTTATATAAATATGCTAGTATTTTTTCAGTATTACCCTCTTTTTTAATGGTAATAACAGCACGAACACCATTTCTATCACTTTCATCACGAATGTCTACTATATCGCCTAATATATCTTTATGCGTATCTCTAAGCGTAGCTATTTTTTGCAAACAATTAGCCTTGTTCACTTGGTAAGGAAACTCAGTGATAACTATATTGTTTTTAGTAGCCGACTCACTTTCTATTTCCACCTTCGCTCTTATAGTAAGCTTGCCTTTACCTGTTTCATATGCTTTTACTAATTCTTCCCCCTTGAATACTATGCCGCCTTTAGGAAAGTCTGGTGATCTTATGATCTCCATAAGTTTAGCTGTGCTCACTTTAGGATGCTCCATCACTTCTATAGCACCATCTATACATTCATGTAAATTATGCGGAGGTATATTAGTAGCTATACCTACAGCTATACCAGTCACACCATTTACTAAAAGGTTAGGATATGCACTAGGCAAAAAATTAGGTTCTTTTTTAGTATCGTCATAGTTTAGACTCCATGACACTGTATCTTTTTCTATATCGTTAATTAGCTCCATACTTAGAGGCGCTAATTTACACTCTGTGTATCTCATAGCCGCCGCGCTATCACCATCCATACTACCAAAGTTTCCATGACCATTAATCAATATCTCACGCATATTAAAATTTTGGCTCATTCTAACTACAGTATTATAAACACTTTGATCACCATGCGGGTGATAATTAGCTATAACGTCGCCTACCACTTTAGCACTTTTTAGAAATGGCTTATTAGGAGTCAATCCTAATTCATACATACTATAAAGTATTCTTCTTTGGACAGGCTTAAGACCGTCTTCCACTCTAGGAAGCGCTCTGTCAAGTATTACATATTCACTATAAGGAAGCATACTTTCGTGTAATATACTTCTAATAGTCTTAACAATATTGCCTTCACTATCATATGTAAAATTATTATTACTCATCTGTTTATTCTCCCTTTATATCTTCTGTAATATTAACTTCGAAATTATCTACCTTGTTAAAATCAGCATATGTAGAAATATAATTTTTTCTAACTTCCACATCATCGCCCATCCAAGTAGTAATTATTCTTTCAGCATCAGCTGCGTCTTCCATATCCACTTTCACTAACATTCTAGTTTTAGGGTCCATAGTAGTTTCCCATAATTGAGATGGGTTCATTTCCCCTAGCCCTTTATATCTTTGGATATTATAATTTTTACCTAATTTAGC
>CAYJMU010000067.1:0-4569 GCA_964371605.1 uncultured Lachnospiraceae bacterium | reverse complement strand
CATTATCACGCGCATGTAGGGCGTCCTTACTTTCCAGAATTGTTAGCATATATTACTAGCGACAAAGCTTATGGTATGATAGTAGAAGGAGAAAATGCTAAATCTAAAGTAAGAGCTTTAGCGGGGGCTACTATAAAAATGGATAGCGAGGGAAATATTGTTAAGGGACCTAAAGAAGGAGATATTAGATACGATATTCCTAAAATGCTAAACGAAGAAATGAAGCAAACTGAAAATGTAGTTCACACTAGTGATGATGAAAATGAAGAAGATGCGAACATTGAAATAGAAGTGTTTAGTAAACTGTAAAAAATTAGCCTTATTATTAAGGCTTTTTTTATGTATAAAATATATTCTAATGCATAATATATCATAGAAAGGAGGAGTGCAATATGGCTATAGCGATAGTAAACATCATAGCTTTTTCATTAGTTGTGATAGGTAGTATTAATTGGGGGCTAGTAGGAATTTTTAATTGGAATTTAGTAAGTGCCATTTTCGGTGAAGGTGTAAATCTTGGATCTTCTATAATTTATATATTAGTATTCATCAGTGCCTTATGGTTAATCTTTGCGTTATTTTACCAAAGAAAGAGAATTAACTTTTGTCCTAGAAATGAAGAACTTGGAAAATAAAAAGAAAGCTGCTTCGGCAGTTTTTTTAAGTTGTATAATTCGACAAAATATGGTATACTTCTTTTATAGGAGATTTTTATGAGTGATAACTATTACAACGAATCAATAGATCAAAGTATAACTAAAAAAATTAATGAGAAAAAAAGACTTAATAATGAAGAACTTGGTCATTTCTTTGAAAATTGCACAGACATAAGTAGAGAAATAGTAGCTAGATATATAGAAAAATGTCAAGAGAAAAATATCGAGTTAGCAGCTATAATATATGAAAAATTACTAATATCATCTATGCAAAAAATAGACAATGAAAAAGTGAGTAAAGTGATTTATTCAGTTAGTGAGAAAAATGCTAGAAAAGATGATAATGAAGAAGAGTTTTCTTTATAAGGAGTGAAGGATGAGCGTTTTAAACATAGCTATAATTATATTTATAGTAATGGAACTTTCGAATGTTTTTATTCTATATTTTAAACCAGATTTTAAATATGGGAATTCAGTGAAAGTTTTCAATGACTGGGAAGAAGGGAAAGAAAGTGAAAGCGGACATTTGTTTGCTAAATATTTAGTCAGATGGGTGGCTAATGTTAAGTTGATATTTATATTACTATTATTAGGTGTAGTGATTTTCGGAAATATTGAAACCCAAATTTTCGCGACTATCGCAATGATAGCATCTATATCGATATATTATATCACTCTTCACCCGCTGATTAGAAAGTTGGACAAGGCAGGTAAGATTACACCTAAAGGATATTCTAAAACTTTAGGATTTACTATTTTGTTTTTCATATTACTGTTTAGTGGGGCATTAGTCGCGCACTTTATTATATAAAAAAAGGCAACCCAATAAGGTTGCTTTTTTTACAGTCAAATCTAAATTAATCATCAATGTTTAATTTTTCTAACGCTTCTTTTTCAGCTTTTAATTTAGCTAAAGTAGCTTCATAGTCAGCAGATGCTTGATCTAAGAATGCTTTTAAGTCAGCGTCGTTTTGCGTTTCGATAGCTTTTACAGCTGCGTCTATAGCAGTTTCGAAGTGATCTTCTAAGTCTTCTAAATCAATATCATAATTATCTTCTAAGCTATCTTCTAAAGTTTCGTATAGATTTTCTAACAATTCTTCAGGGTCATTAGCATCATCTAAATAGTCATCTAATTCGTCGATGATGTCATTTAGATTATCTATCTTGTCCTCTAAACCTTCTTTTTTAGCTTCATAATCAGCATCAGTTTTTTCTAGAGCAAATAGTGCAGTTTTAGCTGTAGCTATTTTTTCTTCCGTTTTCACTATAGCCTCATCAGCGAAAGCACTAATGGTAGCATATGATTGATTTTCGATTAGCGCTTCTAATTCTTTTTCTAAAGTTTCGATTTCTTCTTCTATACGCTCTTCTTCTTCATCATAATTCGCTGCAGTTTCATCTAACTCTTCTAGCTCAGCATAAGCTGTTTCTAATTCAGCGAGTTTAGCATTAAGCTTAGCTTTTTCAGTTTCATTTACTGTTCCAGTGACATTCGGATCAGTATTGATATCTTCTTTAAGTGTTAATAGCAATGCTCTAATAGCAGTAGCATTAGCTTCAGTAGTTTTTAAGACAGTAGCTATTTCTGCATCAGTCTTAGCTAAAGCTAAATCTATCATAGTGATTATTTCAGTTTTTTCTTCTAGGAATTCACCACTATTTTTCAGTGCATCATATTCTCTCTCTAACTCTTCTGTTAAAAGATCTTCTCTCTCATCTCTTAAATCTTCTAATCTTTCATTTAGAGATTTCAAACTATTATTTTTCAGCGTGTTTTTATCAAGAGTTTTATCATAAGTAAGAATGGTATTTATTAATTCTAATTTGCCTACAGTAATGCCTAGGCTAGCAGCTTCAGTCTTCAATTCTTCGGCAGCTACTTCTTCAGCGTTCTTATACTCAAGGTCTTTGCTTAATTCTGTTTCGCTTTTTCCTACTAATTCAGAAAGAACTTTGTCTAGTTCAGCTTTATCATTAGATTCAGTAGTGAATAAGAATTCATTTTTCACTGCGTCTAAATAACCTAACTTATCTAGTAAAGTTATGATTTCTTTAGTAGCCTGTTCTACTGTCTTTCCTTGAAAATTTAATCCAGCTAATAATACCTTAGCTTCATTATTTAATCCTGACACCTTAGTAAGTTCTCCGTTAGAGTTGGTCAATAATTCTATAGCAGGGTTCACATTGATAGTGATGTAAGCATCTTCTTTATATGCATTATTTTCTTCTGGTTTTTTACCGCAGCCAGTAGCCACCACACAAGTTCCAGCCAGTAGTAGTGCAAGCACTTTAGATTTCATAATAATTTCCTCCTTTATTATGAAAGCATTATATCACGATAAAAAAATAAAATCAAAAGAAAATAGAAAAAAAATTAAAAAATAAAAAAAGTAGAAAAAGGACTTGCAAACTAAAAAAAAATGTGTTAAAATAATATCGTTGCCTAAAGAAACCTTTAAGCAAAATATATAGGAATGTAGCTCAGATGGTTAGAGCACCACCCTGATAAGGTAAAAAGGGGCTAAATTCTAGTATGATTCGAGAGTTGAAAACTCGTTAAAACAACCTGATGGAATATAGCTCAGTTGGTTAGAGCACCACCCTGATAAGGTAAAAAGGGGCTAAATTCTAGTATGATTCGAGAGTTGAAAACTCGTTAAAACAACCTGATGGAATATAGCTCAGTTGGTTAGAGCACCACCCTGATAAGGTGGGGGTCGGTGGTTCGAGTCCACTTATTCCAACCAAAAAAGCCCGTAAATACGGGCTTTTTTTATGTTTTTTTGCAAAAATACCCTGAAATTTTTGACAGCAAATGTGCCTATTTTTGACAGCAAATATTTTTTTATTAAAATTTGCTGTCAAACTACCTTTGTTTTTATAAAATCTAAAATACTGTTTTATACTATACAAAACTGCTAAAAACTAGTATATTTGCTGTCAATTGCTGTCAAAATATTTTTCAGAGAAATATTTGCTGTCAAATCAAAAAACACGACATAATTATGATGTCGTGTTTTTTAGTCTTTTATAAAAATAATTTTATTTGTTTTTATGAAGTAAATTTTTATACTTATTCTTTTTCTCTTTCAATAATTGGTTCTAGTTTTTTCCATAGCATTTCAAGTTCAATCGCATTTTCATACCATTTATTAAGTTCTTTCATTTCTACAATATTTATATCTTTTTTATTGTGACCAATCAAATTATTCATAAGTTTTGTAGCCTTTTTTGTTTCATCTGTCTTTTTAATATTTTTAAGACCTTCTCTAAAACCACTGTTTGTTATTTGCCCTATAAGATTGTTTATAAAATTAGTTATTTTAGTTTTATTAGACTTAAATTCTTCAACAAGATTTTTATGTTCTTTTGTTAAATAATCAACATTGATTTTGCATAAATCTTCTACATCATTAAACAATTCTGGTTTTGATTTATAAATAATACTTAATTTATCACTCTCTGCATACTTAATAAAGCTCATTAAACTTTCATCACTCCAACCTTTTTCAAGTCCTGAATTTAAAAGTTTTATTCCAATCATTGCAATTTCTTTTGATTCTTTTCTGTCTAATATATAATTTATAATTTCTTGTGCATTTTTTTCATTTGCATTATTTATAAGTACAACAAGCGATCTGGTTTTAAATTCATTTAAGTACTTATTTTCTTTTAAAGTTTGTAATACTTTTTCACATAAACTTTGATTATTTTCATAAGTTAACAATTCTTCTTTGAAAATATAAAAACCTGCAATCTTGCCTAAAATAGTCCTCCTAACATTATCATTCCTTATTTGCATATGATTTCCATCTTCATAAAAATAATTTGCATTAGAAAACATATTATTAACAGTACTATTTGTAAGGATATTCCAATTCCCCCCTTCAAGTTCATTTAAAATTATTCC
>CAYJMU010000066.1:0-4577 GCA_964371605.1 uncultured Lachnospiraceae bacterium | reverse complement strand
CTAGTGTTTTTATCTATCCTATGAACTATACCCAGTCTACCCTCACCATTCACATCACTTAGCCTAGTTTTTCTACCTAAAAGAGCATTCATAAGCGTGCCATCTCTATTGCCAACAGCTGGATGCACCACCATGCCTTGTGCTTTGTTCACTACTAATATATTGTCATTTTCATACACCACATCTATAGGAATGTCTTGAGCGATTATTTCAGTTTCTTCATAAACTATCTCTACATCTATTTCATCGCCCTGTCTTAACTTATGCCCGCCTTTGACTATCTCGCCATTTACTCTAATATTTCCTGAGTCTATCTGTTTTTTTATTTGACTCCTAGTGATATCGCTGATATTTTCCACTAAGTATGAGTCTAGCCTTTTTTCTTCTTTTGCAATCATTTTCACTTTAGCACTTTTCTCCTTTTAACCTTTTCTCATCTTTCGATTCAAGGAATATGATATATATAGAAAATAAAATCACGCCTATCACTACTGCCATATCAGCTACATTAAATATCGGGAAAGTGAAAAATTCGAATTTTAAAAAATCCCTTACATAACCAAAGGCTATTCTATCTATGATATTACCTATCCCGCCTGCTATAATGAGAGCTAACGAAATGTTAGAAAACGCACTCTTTTTCAGATTAAAATAACTATATACGATAAGCCCCAGCATCATAGCTATGGTCAAAATAGTAATAAGAAGCGTCTCTCCCGATAAAAATGAAAATGCCACCCCATAATTATATTCACTATCTATGCTTAAAAAAGGAGAGAGAAAAGACCAAGTCTTTCCATCTGTCACTATTTTAGTTATCATATCTATAGTTAATACTAGAGCTATAACTGATACTAGTAATATTAATTTTTGCCATTTTTTCATATATTTTAGTTTAGCACAAAGATGGGAAAATTGCAATGAATTAAAAAGTCGAGTTTTTAACTATTTTATTCTTTCTTCCCCCTATTTTTCACATGGCTAGAGGGTTGTTTTATTTTTATAGTTGTGGTATAATAATTTTACAATAAATCATTTTGGAGGCAATATGAAGAAAATTTTACCTTTTATATTAGTTATAATTTTAGTGGCAGGAATTATTATCGGCGTGACATTATATAACAATTCTTACACGAGCAGCGCTAAAATTTTTCACATGGTGACGACTGAAAATTATACTAAAACAGAAGATTTAGACGATAAATTAGACGCAGTCATTAACGCTTCTCTATCTAACTCTGCTGCGACTAGCACTATAGAAAAACTAGAGAGTGTATTAGAACTATTTGATATTTCATATGAATTGTTTGATAAAATTCACCCTATCAGTCTAGGGGTTAGTGACCCAAATCTATCAGATACTAAAAAACTTTTAGAAGAATATGAAGATTATATAAAATCTCTTAGCAGCAGCAATTCAGCAATATCGGCATATCTAACTAATAGCGAAAACCCAGAAGTAGCTCCATCAGAGCTTAATAATCAACTTATTAAAATATATGATACTCATTTAGCTAGACTAAATAGCTTTAATAAAATGCTTAAAAATTTATATTTCTACTTAGAAGAATTTGCTTACGTTGGAGCATTTCCTGAAACTTATCAAAATATGTTTCTAGAGATGATAATAAAAATGGCACCTGCTGCAGGAAATAGCGAAGAGATAAAAGATGACCTTTTAAAAACTTATGGCGTATATAAAAATATTGAAAACTCAGACGGATTCATATATTCACCTGAAAGCAGTATCACTACAAGGAATATAACTGCCTACTACTCTATAGAAGACATCAATAGCTACTTAGCTGCTGAAAATAAGAGAGAATATATCGAAAGCAAAACTGGCACAGAAAAAGCTAATTTAAATATAATTTACGAATTATGTTTAGCATAAAGGAGGAAATATGAAAATTTTTAAAAACTTACTAGTCGTGATAATGGCGACCTTCACCATAGCATTTGCTACTGGATGTGGGGAAACGTTAAAAGCTAGCAGCATAAATGACGAGTATAATAATTTAGTAGAAAAATATCCAAATGAAAACTCATATACTCCTAATATCTTTGATTATCAAGGAAAAATTTCTATAGGCTATAATAATGCTATCAATCTCATGGACGCTTTCGCTCAAGAAAACACCTCTTACACTGGGGAAGACGCGAAAAAGTATGCTAAATATCAAATATTTGAAAATGACGCACTACTTGGATCTATACCTGACGCTTTACTTGAAACTACTGAGGAAGGCATGTATACTATATTATTAGAAAGCATATGGCAAGGATACTATTATAATAATGGCGACTTTAGCAATGTATTATTAGCTGAAAAATTCGATGAAGACTTAGTGAAAGACGCCCTTGATTTATTAGATGATTTATCTTCTGATTTAGCAAAATTAGAAAGAGAAAAAAATATTTTTATCAATTCATCTACCTCTCTTTCATTCGATCCATTGGCGAGTGCATCATTAAGCAATTTAGAAAATTACACTAAAAAATATGAAGATTTGATAGAAAGCAGCTTTTCTTTCAATAAGAAAATAGCATCCCTTCTTGGTGTGACGTATAGCGACGCGTCTGCAGTAAACAAAGTGAAAAATCAAATATACGGAGCTATCTTAAACTTGTCTGATTATATGATTACAAGACTGATAGACATGAACGAGCCAGTGACTAGCGACATGCTGAGAATTAGCACTTCACTAGACAGAAATGTGTTTTATGACTATAAAAAAATATATGGTGACATTTTAGATAGTGGTATGGAATTCGAATATTCTACAGATATCAGCGCTGCCTCTAGCCAGCTAGAAAAAGCGGAACAAATTTTCGAAAAAGAACTGGCTGTAATGAAAAATATGGCAGGATCGCTAAATTTAGAAAACCCTACTATTCAGCAAGAAGATTATATAAAAAATACAGAAATATACTTTTATAACTATATCAACTGTCTTGAAATCCTTGTAAATTTAATAAGCAAATAACTATAAAAAAAACTACCTAAATATAGGTAGTTTTTTCTTTTATTTAACTCTGATTTTCTTTCTAAGTCTTATAAATATGATTATTAGCGCTAGGACTGCAGCTGAACCTATGACTATTAAAGTCACAGCTAGTGCATTTAATGGTTCCTCTATAACTAATTTATAGCTTACTAAATTATTTCCTAAAGCAGATTTTATACTTATAATATATGTTTGATTTTCAGTTAAAACTATAGTAGCCATAGCATTTTCATTATCGCCTATAGATTCTGCATTTATTTCATACATTAATATATCATTTACATAAATTCCGCATTCGCCTTGCTCAGCATATATTAAACTCGGATTAAAAGTAAGTGTCACATCTTTAGTAGTAGTTTCACCAAAAGGCGTGCTACTTTCTATATATGGAGTAGTATTATTAATTCTAAGTTTATAAGAGAATGTTTGAGTTGGTCTAGCCCCTTCAAAGTCTGCTCTAACGAAGACTTCATATCTACCATTTCCACCTATCGTTTCGCTTAAAACTAAACTAGTTAAAGATGCCGTTTCATAAGTTTCTTTAAGAGTTTCTGTTATGTCTATGCCATCTTTAGTCACGCTAGTGATTTCATAACCACTCGCACCTACATACTCATAAGCTCTTAACGACTCATTTTCACCTAATATAGTGAATTTAAATGAACTGCCTATCTCAGTATCATTTACCATCGCTACGAAGTTTAATTCATAGAATCCGAACTCAGAGAATGTATAACTATCTTCTTCTCTAGTTGGAGTATATTCTTTACCATTTAATCTAGCCGTGAAGCTATAATCATCTCTATTATAATCACTCATCTCTAATGTGACAGCATGATTATAAACTGCATTGTTTATAGCATCCCCTCCATTGATAGTAAATAACACTTCATTTAAAACTATCAAGCTAAAATGCTTTTGAGAACGGAATGAATGTTCATTTCCTGATAAGTCTGCAAAGTAGAAATCATATATACCAGGACTAACTATTTTAAGGCCATTCACTCCTAGTGAGCTGCCTACCGTGTCTACTAATTTACCATTATAATAGTAAGTAAGTTCTATGGTATTCGCGTTCACAAGGTAGTAATTATTCCATCTAATAGTTATAGGTGCGTCTGTAATAATCTTGTTAGAAATAGTGCTAGATAATAAATTCACCGTTTCCACTACTCCTGATTCGCCCGCCTCTCTATCATAACCAAATTCATTCAAGATAGTGCTAGATGCTCTAACTTCTGCCACTGCTATATATTTACTATAAACAGGGTTTTCTGCATTAGTTCTGATATGATATATAGTGATAGGTAAATCTCCGTCACCTAAATAATCTACTGGTAAATCTCCAGCATAATTAAATGTAAGATTTTTGTCCGCATTAAGCTCTATCGCATAATCTGAGCTAGAGAAATATAAATCAATAGGAGCAGTAAGAGTCACCCCGCCTATTACTATATTTTTGCCTGATGTCTCAAACTTGATTTCGCTTGGCTCTAACACTTCAGGATTCGCCCCAGTCACATTAGCTATCACCGCGAAGTTCGGCATTGACAATGCCTTTATAGTGAA
>CAYJMU010000065.1:0-4582 GCA_964371605.1 uncultured Lachnospiraceae bacterium | reverse complement strand
TTATAATGCTGTTTAAATTCTAAAACTTCTTTTTTAGTATTACAATGGCTTAATATATACCCAGCCTCTTCCATAAGTTCAAATGGTGACTTTTCAGTTTCGACGTTGATTATATCGAATTTAATATATTTTTCATACGCAGCTAAAACATAAGCCGCGAATTTAGCTTGCTTACCTTCTTTTTTTATATCACTGAATAATTCTTTATTCGTCGAAAATGTTTTTAAGAAGTATTCTAAAAAATGATTCCCATCTCCTAGGCACTCACCGAAATTATCACGACAAAACTGCATCATCTCTTCACCATAATATTTTTTGATCTTAATTAGATCTGCAGTATTGTTCATTAGCCATATATCCTTTTTAGTTTTATTTCTTTTCCCTCTTTTTTAGTTATAAATAGCAGTTCTTCACTCTCTTCATCTTTCACATCATATCCATATCTGCTATCTAAATCACCGAAAGTATAATCACCAATATATTCATCACTTCTTTCATCTAGTAGCTTCTCACTAATTTTCACTCTATCGCCCACTTCTAGTTTAGCCTCTGCAAAAATGCTAATGAAAACATTTTTTTCATTTTCATTACTTTTCAGTGTAATTTTAATACCATCGATAGCTGCCACTTCGTATATGTTCATCATAAAATTCTCCTTCTACCTTTATCATACATAATTTATATATATAAAACCTTTTTTAGAATAATCTTAAACTTTTTTTAATTTATGTAATTTTTCATTACACTCTTTGAAGCGAGTTTCACTCTCTTTCATTCTTTTTGTAATATCTTCTAAATGACTATCTAGCTCGCCCTTTTCTTCCAGTTTAGAAATTTCAGCTAAAAGCTCATCCTTTTCTTTCTGACATTTATCCAGTTCAAGCAAAAGGTCATTTAATTTTTTAGCTTTACTTAACGCCCCGTAATATGTTTTTTTGTCCATTTCAAATGCCTCCTACTCTCTTTCTAAACTTTCTTCATCATATAAAATGAATTGACCTTTTTTATCCCAATCACCCACATGAGAATTACCACCTTTCCCATACTGAGAGAAATCTAATCCTTTTAGAATTTCTGCGCTATCAAGATTTATAAATCTGTGATTTTGCCCTATTACATCGTTTAAGTCATTAACGTTTTTTCCTACCGTCACTTTTTTGATTTTATTATCTTTATTCACATTATTATATTCATCTAAAAATGCTCTAACGCCCCTCATATATGCCTTATAGATATCCACTTTATCATCTGAATGTAAAAAATCATTTTGCATTTCTACATTATTGAAAACCGCATACCCTTCCTTTTTATTTACATATACTGTGCTTTTAGCAATGATGTTTTCCTTTTTATCTTTCACTACTAAATTTTGAACATCTGGATGAATAAATCCAGCTTTCATTATGCTATAACCTGAACCAGAAAGGTGCGCGCAACATTCACAATATAAACCTATAAGGAAATTTTCAGTATCATTTTTTTCTAACCAGTCAAATGTGAATTTCTTTTCTAGCGTTTCCGAAATTTCATTTTTTACTTCTTCAGCTATTTTCAAGCTATCTTCAGCTAAAGTGCTAGTATTATTTTTATACTTAAAAATTTCATCTTTAATGTGACTGCCAACTATATTAGCAGGAATATTTTTCTCTTTAAATTCATTTAAAATATTTCTCGCATCATCGAAATGTTTTTGAGTAATGGCTGACCGCTTTAGAAATTTGTTAGCTAATTCTACCTCTTCTTTACTTAGATCCCCTTCATAAAATTTTTCTTCGAAATATTTTTTGAAAATTTCTACTGTAGGCTTATAAAACTTAAATTTCCCTACCTCTTCTCCACTATCCCTTTTCCTGCTAAGCAGTTGAACTATTTCTAATTTACCTTTTTCGTTTCGCCTTCTAGCCCCATTATTTGCACTATTTTTATTTAAATATTCATCGTTAATCTTCCCAAGAAACTTAATCCAATTTTTTTCTTTTTTAATTTCTAAAAAATTACTAGTTTTCTTTTCATAATCTTTTTCAAATAAAAATTCTGAAAATTCATTATTTGGTTTTTTAATTTTCCATAAATCTATTTTCGATCTTATTTCCTCTAAAGTTATTTCTTCATTTTTAACTCTATCAAAAAACCATTCGTTTGCTTTTTGGAAAAGTTTTTCATCACTACTAAAACATCCTATATTATTAGCGAATATAAAAACTTCACCCTTTTCCCTAGTATTTAATTTACTTTTTAATAATTTCAGCGTCATTTTATATCTATTACTAGCCTTAGGTAAATTATTAAAAAATGTTTCCACTTCATCAATGCTGCCTATCTTCTCACATAGCTCTGCCGCTCTAGGCGTATCACGTTCTTCGCATATTTTTTTAATATTATTATATCTGATTATATCATCATTATTTTTAAGATTACTTACCGCGTAAGATGTGGTTTTTTCAGAATCAATATTTTCCTCGAATCCCCCATCTAATTTCACATAATCCTGCGAGATAGGGAAGTTCATATTTTTGTGCAGCACTTTATCACCATTTTCATCTATAGTAAAATACTTAAATCCACAAGAGTTAAACGCCTCTTTCTCTATATTTTTTATAGAAGATGGCAGTACTTGACTTTTTATATTTTCACAATTATAGTATGCGCTATTACCTATATATTCTAAACTATTTGGAAATTTATTATCTACAAATGATAAACATTCAAAGAATGCCCCCTCACCTATTCTTTTCAATTTTTCGCCATATTTAAAGCCTTTTAGCTTTATACATTCCATAAAAGCATAATCAGCAATATCTGTAATATTTTCAGTATTAAATATATTTTCTAAATTCTTACAATTATTAAATGTTGAATACCTAATTTCAGTAATTATATCATTCAGCGTCACATCCACTAATCCTTCACAACCAGAAAATGTTTCTGCCTCAAGTTTTTCTAATTTTTTAGGTAGTTTAATATTTTTTAATTTCTTGCAACCCATAAATGCTTTTTCGCCGATAACGATTATATTATCATGTAGATTTATCTCTTCTAATTCATAACAATTAGAAAAAGACAGCATTCCTATATTTAACAAACTTTCTGGAAGTTTAACTTTTCTAAGTTTTTTACATGCGATAAATGTTCCTCCCGCTAAAACTTCTAGCCCTTCATTTAGCTCTACGCTTTCTAAACTTTCACATCCGAGAAATGCACCGAACTCTATTATTTTCAGACCCTTTCCAAATTTTATATTCTTTAAGCCCCTACATTCACTGAACGCACCTTCAGCTATTACTTTCACTTTATCTGGAATATGTATATCTATAAGTTCTATGCAATTAAAAAACATCTCTCTTTCTATAATCTCTAAATTTTCAGAAAGCTTCACGCTGCTTAATTCGTCACAAGATAAAAATGCCTTTTCTCCCAGTTTTACCACACTATCGCTCATTTTTACGCTTTTTAAGTTTTCACAAGACAAAAATCCTTCTTTCCCTATCTCTGTAATAGTATCTGGAATTACTATATCCGTTAAATCATTTAACCCAGAAAAAGCACCTTCTCCTATTTTAGTCACACCTTCCCAAAATTTTTCTGGATGATTTTTTAATAGAGCTATGTCGCTTTCTTCTACTGATAATAAAACACCGTTTTTCTTTTCCATTCCACCATCTTCCTAATGTTTATATTTTAACATACTATTTATTATTTTTCAATACTACATTTACATTTTATTTCACTCTCTTTTATTAATCCACCGTCAGTATATTTTTTTAAATTTCTCATAATGAAGTGCTTTACATAATATATATATTATTATGCGTAAAATTAGATTTATCATCATTCCACATTTAAAAAAAACTTTGCTGGTGTTAGCTATTCTATCCTTTTTACTAGCTGCAATATTTATTCCGACGGCTGTTTTTGCTGATGGCAAAATTACCATGCCTATCATAGTCATAGACGCCGGACATGGCGGATTAGATGGCGGATCTGTAGGTGTTAATGGCAGCATCGAAAGCACGCTAGCTTTATCATACGCTTTTTCGCTGAAAGAACTGCTAGAATCTTCTGGCTATAAAGTATATCTTACTCGCTCTGATGAAGAAATGCTAGCTGATAGCAGTCAAGAAAATTTCAAAATAAAAGATATGGAACTTAGAAAAAATATTATAGATGAAATATCTCCTTATGTGATGATTAGCCTTCATATGAATTCCTTTTCTGACCCAAATGTTAGTGGCGCTCAAGTCTTTTTCCAAGAAAATGATGAGATGGGTGAAAGCTTTGCTACCACACTCCAAAACACGCTTATTTCGAATTTTTCTAATGCTAGAGCATTCCCGCTGAAAAGTGATCTATCAATGCTCCAAACCACAGCTAAATATTCCGTTCTTTTAGAGTGTGGCTATTTATCTAATGAAGCGGAAGAAATTTTACTAAATACTGAAGAATATAAAACAAGGATGTGTAAAGCTATACTTTCAGCCATCATCACACACCCATTAAAAGTGGCATAAAAAATCTCGAATCACTTCGAGATTTTTTCTTTAGCTTATTACGCCTTTTATTCTTCTAATACCGCTACTAGAAC
>CAYJMU010000064.1:4624-4858 GCA_964371605.1 uncultured Lachnospiraceae bacterium | reverse complement strand
GGTAAAATTTAATCTTGAAAATGAGTTTGATGTTAAGAAAACTAACGACTTAAATAATTTAAAAGAATTTTAAACCGAAGAGCGTAATGCTCTTTTTTTATTTTTTGATTCCTCGCATACTAAACTTTATTTTAGTAAAACATTAATTAATGCTTAAAGCTATTGACATTTTCAATCATCATAAGTATAATAATATCATGACAAATTCAAAGAAACATTTCATAGATTTAATTT
>CAYJMU010000064.1:2858-4526 GCA_964371605.1 uncultured Lachnospiraceae bacterium | reverse complement strand
CATATGGGATTTCTTTCTCGAAATATTTTCTTTTAAACATTTCTATCATTTTAGCTATTGCTCTAGTTATATATTTAGCTAAAAATAAAATAGCTCAGCTTATTATATTTTTCTTTTTCTTAACTGTTCAAATAGTTCTTCTCATAGTGAATGATAATATGCTTAATGCTTATAATGAGCTTTTCTCTCTAGAAACCCTTCTAATCATATCTGAAGGAGTTAGAGCGGTAGACATTTCATTCATTAATTTATGGGTAATCGCCCTTGCTTTATTGTTAGGCGGCATTATAATAACTAGCGTGGTGTTAATTCATAAAAAAATCATAAAACCTTATAAATTAGCTATCAAAGATGTAAATATTAAAACACCTATCAGAACTAGATTAATTAAGGCAACTGCATGCGTTATGGCTTTCACCACACTAACTCTTGCTTTCTCTACTAACTTTTTACTTTTTACAGGCGGAGATATAGTGGAAGCTAGTGAAAATAGCAGTTATGAAACTGTGCAGAATAATGATGCCTATCTATATGAAAAAATGTATTTTAGACTAGACTCGTATGAAAAATTCGGCTTTTACGGATTTTATACTAAAAATTTAATTAATGCACTTTTCGGAAGTTCACCTTCTGAAGAAGAGGAAAATAGCCTTCTAAGTTATGCTAGTGATTTGACTGAAGGAGAAAAGAGTGTGAAATATGGCAGCCAGGCAAATGATAATTTCATTACCATTTTAATGGAAAGCGTAGACATGGAATCTTTACATCCTGTTTTAACACCTAACCTATACGCCATAGCTAATAATCTAGATCTTACCGACCTTTCTGTAGACTTAGATAGTTATTCTATGGACAACTATTATGCTAAGGGGAAAACTAATATTAGTGAAATGGGCGCGCTTCTAGGAACAGCACCATTATATAGCGATTACACATTAAGCTGGAACAATGTAGATCGAGAAGAAATGGCGGGAGCTTTTGACTTCTCTTTAGCTAATAAGTTTAAAGATCTAGGATACACTACTAATTATTTAATTAATCACGAGATAGACTTTTACGGCAGAGACAATGCTTTCAATGAAGACATTTTAGGTTTCCAGAACGCTTATGATTCATTATCACTTGATATGGGATACTTCGATTTCTGGGGAGATTGGATGCCTGACAGCATCGCTGTGAATGCTTATAAAGATGAGCTTTTCCCTGCTGACAAGCCTTTCTATACTCATATATCTACCATGGTTTCTCATGGACCTTATTTAGATGATGTAGATGACCTTGATGAAAATTTCCTAAAAATTCAGGAAGAAAAAGAAAATGGGAATTTCATTAACCCGATATCAAATTGTGATTACGCTATCAGTGATGACTATTTGAAATACGAACACTACCTTTCAGCTGTCATGGACTTCGATAAAATGATAGGCGAAATGCTACTAGATTTAGATGAGAAAGGAATTTTAGATTCTACTACTATCATGCTATTTGCTGATCATGAAACTTATTACTATGGCTTAGCTAATAAAAAGAATAATTTAGAATTAGATGATTTCTCTAATCCTGATTCATACCACATACCTATGTATATCATCAGTGCTAAGGATGAAAGCTTTGATGCGACAGACGATCACACTATAGAAAAACAAGTCACTTTCTATGATGTATATG
>CAYJMU010000064.1:0-2765 GCA_964371605.1 uncultured Lachnospiraceae bacterium | reverse complement strand
TAGCCCTACTGGCGGAATATTCTCGACTAATATATTTACTTATGATGGAGTTAGCTATTCGCTAAGAGAAGGATATGAACCGACAGATGAAGAAATTCAAATGTTTTATGATGCAGTAAACTTAGTCATATTCGAAAATGAAGTGGCTAAATACTTGATAGAAGAGATGTTATACCCTGAAATAATGAAGTCCTTGTGACGAATATAAAAAAACCGCAACTTGCGGTTTTTTTGTTTTATAGTTCATCTATTTCTTTCAGCGTTTCTAGGCAATAATCTTTTTTTTCACAATGCGGGCAGTGCAGTTTTCTTTTCGTAAGTGTGTGCAATGCTATCGCCCATTTGCCTGCGCTCGGCTTAAAAACTCTATTACAGTGTAGACATAAATAATTGACCTTTTTATAATAATATACTAGTAGTAAAAACACCACTATAAGTAGCCCTGCTATTAGTAAAAATATGTGCCATGCCGGTGCATTAATATATTCTAGGATAAATGTAGCCGATATAAACAATAACATATTTATAGCAAACAAAATATAAAACGTAGTATAAAATCTTTTCACCTTAACCTCCTAAATCTTTTAAGAAATAAACAATATATAAACTATTTATCTCTTCACGCTCTCTTTATTTATATTCATATTATACCATTAAATAGTTAATAACAAAAGAAAAAATACAATTTTTATAAAAGAAGATGCATTTGCTGAAAAATTATGCTAATCTTAACTAGATAAGAATCGAAACAAATATTGATAGCTAAAATGAACAGGAGTTATTTAAAAAATGAAAAAAATAGATTTACACACTCACACCCTTCATAGTGACGGCACGGACTCGGTAGAAGAATTATTAATCAAGGCAGAAGAAGCGAAACTTGATACACTTGCCATAACTGATCATAATACAGTAGACGGACTAAAAAGACTAGCTGAAATAGATATAAAAAAATACTTTAGTGGAAATATTATGTCAGGCGTGGAGATGTTTTGCTTAGCGGGGAAAAATTCTATTGAAGTTTTAGGTTATGATTTTGATATAGAAAAAATGGACAAACTGCTTAAAGATACTTATTTATCACTAGAAGAGCAAAATGTTAAAATTCTCGATATGTATATAGAAATGACTAATAATTTAAATATTGGATTCAGTGAAGAAGATATAGCATTTTTAAAAACAAAAGTCCACCTATTCGATTTTAATTATGAAGTATATTATAAATTAAGAGATGGTGAAAAATCTAGACAAGTGCTTACGGAAGAAGAACTAAGCGGAAGAGATGTTTTCTATAGACTAGTCACAACCAACCCAAATAGCAAGTTATACATAAATTATAGTGAAATATATCCAACAATAGAGCAAGTTATAGATATGATTCACACTGCAGGCGGAAAAGCATTTTTAGCTCACCCATATATCTATAAAGGAGAAAATGTAGAGCAAATGATTGAAGATATCTGCACCACTTATGATTTAGATGGCATAGAATGCTATCATAGAGCATTTACTGATCAGGAGGTTAAAAAGCTTCTTGAAAAAGCTGAAAGATATGATTTGCTTATTTCTGGTGGTTCTGATAACCACGGAGATAATAGACCAAGCACTAAAGTAGGCGAAGGCCCTAATGGGAATCCTATAGATAAAGATATTATGAAAGATTGGTACGCGGAAAAAAATGATGAAAAATCAATGTCTTAAACATAATGCTATCAAACTTTAAAAAATTTACAAACTTCTCAAACTAATAATAAGATATTTTTAATCAAATCAAAATATATAAATAAAAAAACAAACTGAAGATATGCCTCGGTTTGTTTTTTAGGTTAATAGAAAAAAAGTATGAATCTTAAATTTTCATACTTTCATAAAGTTTTTATTTTTCTATTATTTATCTTTCATCAGAAATTATAGCTTTTTTTTCAAAGCTGAGCTTACTCATTGCCTTCTGAAATGTTTTGATATGAGATCGCCCTTACTGGACATAACTCAGCACACTCTCCACAATTTTCATCGCAATTTTCCGGTTTAACGACTATCGGTGTAGGCGCCGTATTTTCATCATAAACGCCATTTGGACATCTTGCCTCGCACATTCCGCACTGAATACACATACCTTCATCTATTACAGGATATCTTTTTTTACTCATAATCCCTCCTTTATTTCTATAATATTATAATACTAATTTTCTAATAAGTCAAATAAACGAAAAAATAAAAAATACCTGCCGACTCGTTTTTTTTAGTTGACAGCAATTAGTCGCAGACAGACTAACTGCATAGCAGTTTTATATAAATTACAAGAGTGTTTTTATTTCTTTGTAAAAATAAAAATGGGCAAAATGTTTTTTAAATGTAAAAAACACGCTAGCTAGCGTGCAGTTTTGGTAGGAATGAATGGACTCGAACCATCGACCCCCACCTTATCAGGGTAAGAGAAAATTGTGTAGGAATAATGCCTCTATTAAATAATGACAGACAAATAAAGGCTAAACTCCACCACTTTTAAAATTTGCTGTCAAACTAACTATAAAAGTTGACAGCAGTTGACAGCAAATGTATGTTTTTAGGGCTACTTTTAATAATTAAAACTGTAAAAAACTATTTTCAACTATATAAGCCTTTGAAATGTGCAGGTCGAAATATGTGTTTTGTAAATCTCTAATATTTTTCAACTTTTGTGCAATTATACACTTTATGTTTTTCTTGAAATATTGTTTCAAATTCTTGTATTCGATTTCTAAATAAGTTTTTAAACTTTTTAT
>CAYJMU010000063.1:4302-4927 GCA_964371605.1 uncultured Lachnospiraceae bacterium | reverse complement strand
AGGAGTAAAAAACATAATGTTTAAAAATACTATAATAATTCATAACCCTCGTGCAGGGAAAGGAAACGGAAGTAAAATATCTAATAAGCTAAAAAAAATACTTGAGAAAAAATCAATCAATGCCACTATACACGCACCAGACAGCTTCGAAAAAATGGATGAGTTATACAAGCTGGTGAAAGAAGAAAATAAAGTAGACTCAGTCATCATCATAGGCGGAGATGGAACAGTAGGCGTGAATGTAAATAGCATGAAAAAATGTGGGTTAGATTTACCTATATATGCTTTTGGTCGCGGCACGGCTAATGACTTTTCTAAATATGTAAAAACTAATGTGGGCTACAAAAAATTTGCCGTACTTTTCGATGAGAAAAACGTGAGAAATTGCGATATAATAAAAACTGGAAATGAATACGCCGTATCTATCACATGTGGCGGAGCGTTCACTAATGGCGTAGTAGATTATAACAAAAAGCTAAAGAGAATTTTTGGAAAAATAGTTTATTTCATAAAAGGCTTTTTCCAAGCTCTCACCATGCCTAGTCAAAGGGTAAAATTCAATGTAGATGGTGTAGAGTTCGAAGAAACATGCTATTGCTTTTTCATAGCTAATACTAAAAACGTA
>CAYJMU010000063.1:0-4292 GCA_964371605.1 uncultured Lachnospiraceae bacterium | reverse complement strand
CCTTGCCTCTCACAGTGATGGAATGCTAGACTTAATCATTATAAAAAAATGTAAGTTTTTCCAAAAAATCAAAACTTTTAATTTTCTAACTCGTGGAAAATTTCACGCATGTAAAAATGTCACTTATATGCATGGTAGAAAATTCGAAGTGACTCCTATCCCACCAGTAGTTCATAATTTCACTAAAACAGACATTGATGGAAATTTAGGAACAGATTACCCTATAAAAGCGGAAATAGCTATAGACGCGCTAAAGGTAATTTCTGGGAACATAAAAAAATAAATTTAGGATGATTTATTACCTATAAATATAAAAAAATTATTAAAAAAAGCTCATGCTGCTATGCATGGGCTTTTTCTTCTTTTTTATAATCTAAATTTCTAGTGTTTTTCTTCCATAACACGATAGCCACTATGAATGTAAATGCTGAACTCAGAGTTTGGGATAAAAATATTCCATTAATCCCCATAAACGGAGTCAAACTGAAAAATAATATTACTGGTAATAATATGCTATCTAGCATCATAATGACAATAGATGATGTAGGCTTCTCAAAAGCTGTAAGGAATGTCCCTGCAATTATATTAAACCAGATGAATAAATATGATGGAGCGTAAATTAAAAGCCCTGTGATAGCCATATTTTTCACATCTATTCCGCCATTATCTAAAAATATTGATGCTAAAAATTCAGGAAATAAAAACATAATCAAGATAGATATCGCTGAAACCACGGCAGAAGATATACAAGTGATTTTAAACAGCCCATCCACTCTCGCTTTATCTTTAGCCCCATAATTATAAGTGACAGCAGGAAGCACCCCACCTATCACTCCACCTAATATAGGCATTAGAAGCATTTCAATATAACTAATAATGCTTATGGCCGCCACCCCTTGCGTGCCTGCTATGCTTAATACTAACCCATTAGTAATCATAATCATGATAGAGCTAGATATACCCTCGAAAAACTCACTGCTTCCATTATATAATATCATTTTGAAATCTTTCCCTGCTATTTTAGGTTTTCCAAATGTCACAGAAAGTTTTTTTAATAAAAATGGCATCAAAGATATTATACTTCCTACTCCTAAGCTTATTACTGTAGATATGGCCAAAAACTCTAAACCAAAGCCTAAAATCGCTATAAATATTACATTCAGCAATATATTAAACAGCGCCACGAAAACATTGATCCACATACTCGTTTTGATTTTTCCGCAAGTTATAAGAAAATTATCTAAAGCAAATAGCGGTATGATTATAGGCAATGTATATATGAAGTATTTGCTATAGTTATACGCTATTTTAGCTAATCCGTCATCTTTTAAGACTAGAAAAATCAAATCTTCTAGAAACACTCCACCTAATATAGACAAAACAAGGCTGACTGCGAATATAGATAACATGCTAACGCTAAAAACCCTAGACGCCTCTTCTTTCTTTTTTTCACCGAGCAAAATGCCCATTCTTACTGCTGCACCCGACCCTATCATATCTGACAAAGTGAAAACTATTAGCATGATGGGCATTATCAAATTCACCGCTGCCATAGCCTCGCTGCCAAAATATTGCCCCATAAATACGCCGTCTACTACCATGGTTAAAGAACCTACTATCATAGTTATGATACTAGGAATAGCTAGTTTTTTAAAAAGCTTTTTAATAGGCAATTTGCCATACATTTTCTCGTTCATCATTCCTCCAGCCTCTAAAAAGCTATTATTATCAATATTATACACTTTATCCCCCTTTTAGTCAAGATGTGATGATACTATTGCAAGCATATACCTAATAATTTTTTAATATTACATATAGCCCTACGAACAAAAAAAACTAAACTTATGTTTAGCTTTTTTTTACTAGTATATGCTGTAATCAGTTTCATATTTAGTTCCATTATTACATCCGGAGCTACTACAGCTGGTGTATCCACTAGAACCTTTTTCACCATCACCGCCACAACTAGAACATGATCTGCTAGTAGTAGATGTAATTTCTCCATCTCCACCACATGAACTGCAACTCCTAGAACCGGTCACAACACTTCCTGTTCCCCTACAAAGAGAACAAACATTTCCTGGCATTCCAGCACAATTTGGACAATTTCCCCATATATTTATACTGCCATCTCCACCACATGAACCACAGCTAGTAGTAGTTGTTGTAGTCACGCTGCCGTCGCCACCACAAGTGCTACATCTATAAGTATTGTCATACCATACAGTGCCGTCCCCGCCACAAGTAGTACAACTATGCGATGTAGTCTGACTCCATCTAGCAGTCACCACAGTATCTGACGTGATAGAAGTAGAATTAGAGAAAGTATAATTATTCCCACTTCCATATCTCCACTCAATAAAGCTCCATCCACTTCTACTAGGATTAGATGGTAAAGATACTGTAGGCGTACTATCAGCTTTCCATACTTCTACCGTAGAATGATTATGACCATTTGCCACGAATGTTACCATAAAATTATCAGCACTATATGAAATATTTATATTTATAGCCTCTGTCACATTCATAACTGTATAACTATTTCCAGTCATATCAGCTACTACATTTGAACCATTGTTTATAGTTAAAGAACTAACTTTATATCCATGATCGCTAGTTATAGTAATAGTTAAATTAGTATTAGGTAAAATTTCTCCTACAATATTATCGCTCATTCCTGTCAAATTAGCATAACCTGATCCGCTAAGAGAAACATCTCCATTCACGCCATTAACTAATCTAACCTTAAATTTATTATTTATATAACTAACATTTATGACTGCATTTTCTCTGACATCACTTAAAATGTATTTAATAGATGTTAAAGTGGAATTGCTTTCATCAAAAGTCAATGATCCGCTCGTAGTAGTTATTTCATCTATGATGAAATTTTCCTGATCTAATAAATTTATAGTTATAGTTGAATTTCCGAAATATTCTATACTGCTAGGATTGATCGAAACAATCCCCTTAGTTTCATCATTACTTCCTAATACTAGCGAGAATGATTTTTCAATAAAGACAGCTGAAACTGTCACATCATCAGTAATATTACTTAGATTAAATTTCCCATCTATTAGAAAGGTATTATTATAAGAGCTTTCATCGCTACCCATAATTATTTTAAGTGAATTGAAATCATATCCTACGCTTGCTAAAACATTCAAGGTCACACTTTCACCGTGACTCACTTCACTCGCGCCACCATCAACGCTAACTGAGCCGTTATATATACTATTAATCGTAATAGTATATATATTGATTTCCCATACTGCATAATAATTTTTATTTTCCATTACTGCTTGCGGGAAGCTTATCAGATCAACACTTTCTGAAGAATTGCTCCATCCTAGAAATGTATATCCTGTCCTTATAGGGTTAATAGTAGGAGCCATTAATTCAGCGCCATATGAATACACAAATTCATCATAGCTAACATCTGTTCCATCATTTAACATAAATTTAATTTCATGATTTGTAATTTGGAATACAATATCTATATCAGTATGATCAGTAACACTTATATTTGCAAATGTTTGCGCTTGCCCATTATCAATTATTAAATCTTCGCCATTTATTTTAACGCTCTTAATTTCATTTCCTATTTCAGGAGTCACTGAAAATGAAACTATTTCTTCTTTCGTATAACTAGGAATAATAGACATATCGCCGTTTCCGGTTATACTATAATCTAAATTTTTTATATTTAACACATCATCATTCAATATATTAGCCAGATCACTAGCTGTATTGACATTTGTGTTAGCCGACTGAATAATCTTAGCTTTAATATCTACTCGATCACCAGCAGTAGCTTTAGTGTTAAAATTATTTTCATTTTTAGTTAAAAATGTATATTTTGTCCCCACTGTCATTTCTAACGGCTTGTTATCAGCCTTGTCCATCAAATAATAAAATTGACCTATTCTCTCCCAATAATAATTAAGATTTTCATATGTAACTATTTCATGATTTAATAAGTATGTTGTAGCAGGGGTACCTAAGAATTCCATATATATTCTGCCGTGTGCTGATTGACTATTTTCTTTCACTTCAATAGTGACATCATTCATCAATGCTATAGTCTCATCTATCGCATCAACGGTGAAAACATTTTGGTTGACATCGCCATCATTAACTCCAATTATAATCCTGCCAGTATTTGTATCTTTTTGATTTTCTGAAGACGAAGTAATCCAAGCTTCTGATATAAAAACAGCCCCTACTAAAAATAGCCCAAAAAACGCTATTAAAAATAAAACAAATTTATTATTTTCCTTTCTGCTGCGTTT
>CAYJMU010000062.1:1821-5092 GCA_964371605.1 uncultured Lachnospiraceae bacterium | reverse complement strand
TAAAAAAGTAAGAAGACCTAAGGCCGCTAAAGAAACTAAAACGATAGAAATTATTTTAATAGTTTTACTGCGATTATTACCCGTCATATATATAACACTCCTAAACTAACAATTATTAAAATTAGTATATCATAAAATAAAGAAAATATCTAATTTTTTTAGAAAATAAATTTTCTATAAAGTTTAGTAAAAATATAAAAAGTATGGTATAATAAAGATGGAGCGACCAGATAAATGAAAAAAATTAGTAGAAATGGAAAAGATGTATACTATTATGATTATAAAGCTAAAGGTGAAAGTGAGGCAGTAGTATTTTTAGTGCATGGTATGGTAGAGTATGCTATGCGATATGAAAAAGTATGTAAAAAGCTGAGCGAAAACGGTATAACGGTATACGCCATGGATAATAGAGCTCACGGAAAGACGGACGAAGAAAACCTAGGATATAGTCAGGGAGATATAGCTAACGAAACGCTTTTAGATATGCTAAGCATGATAAAGAAGATAAAAGCGGAAAATAGCGACAAAAAAATCTTTCTACTTGGACATAGCTACGGATCATTTCTAAGTCAAAGATTCATAGAATTATACCCAGATGAAATAGACGGGTTAATATTATCTGGCAGTTGCAAAAACAAGGCAGGAGCTATCAAGTTCGGGAAAAGTGTGGCTAAAATGGCTATCGCTTTCGGGAAAGAAAAAAAGCCGGCTAAGTTTATAAAAAAATGCACATTTGACATTTATAATAAAAAGTTTAAAAACAAATGTTTTTTAAGCAGTAATGAAGAAAGCAATGAAGAGTATAGAAGAAACAAATTTTCATCATTTATTTGTTCATACGCATTTTATTATTATTTCTTTAAAATGCTAGACTCTCTATATTCTAAAAATGTAAAGATTAATGAAAACCTACCTATTCTACTTTTATCAGGAAAAGATGATCCTGTAGGAGACTATGGCAAAGGCGTGATAAGACTGAAGGAGTATTACGAAAAAAAAGGTTTTAAAAATATTGGTTGTAAAATTTATGAAGAAAAAAGACATGAATTATTAAATGAGAAAGATTGGGAAAAATACTATAAAGAAATAGAAAATTTCATAAAGGTATAAAAAATATTATAAATAGTGCTTATTTAAAAAAAAAGAAAAAATAAGGAAACTAAAAAATGAGAAATGAAAGAATAATATTCGACAAATATAAAAATTATTTTTCGGGTATAGAAAAAAGCACAGATTATATACTAAGAACATCAGAGCACACAGTGATAAGGCTGGATGGAGTGAAGTTCACAGGAAAGATTTTAAAAAAGAACAAAATAAAATATGACAATGGCTATTTTATGGCTATGAAAAACACAGCTAAAAAAATAATGGAAAAGAATAAAGGTATATTTCTAACATATGTATGCAATGATGAATTTTCATTCATAATAGACTCTACCAAAGTGATAGAAAATGATTATAACAGAATACAAAAAATGGTCACTAAAACAGCGAGTATGGCTACGCTATATTTAGTGCAAGAGCTGATGAAAATCAGAGAAGAAAAATATGAAGACTTGATAGAAAATGCGGTGTTTGCAGGAAAAGCTTTTAATGTAGAAAAAGAAAAATTAAACAACTATTTAGCATGGAGGCAGATCAGCACCAAGATAGCACTAATCTCTAACAATGAGCCTAAAGATAATAATAACGAATGGAAAAATTTAGGAGCGTTCATATATTATGGCGGCGATAAAAAGAAAAGCAGCGTAATGGTAGATGAGAAAATAGATTTAGAAAACAAAAAAATAACACTATCTTCTAATAGAAACCAAATAGAAATAAAAGAAAAGAAAGAAAAAAACAGAGAAAAGAGAGATTAACATCTCTTTTTTTAGTATAAAATCTAAAAAAAACGCGAAATTTAAAAAGAGATTGCCGATAGTTTGACATTTAATATCGAAAATGATAAAATAAAAAAAGAAATATATAAGTGAAAAAAAGGAGTTTTTATGAGTTTAGAAAGTATGTGGAATGATGTGAAAAACTTTTTCAAAAATGATTTCCTAGATGTGCTATTAGATATACTTTTAGCCACTATAGTTTTAGTAGTTGGATTATTATTAATAAAACTAGTGTTCGGATTTATTAAATATATCGTGAAAAAGAAAAAAGCAGAAAATGTCACCCAAACCTTCGTGGTCAGTGTGACTAGAATGTTTGCTTATGTCTTGCTGTTTGTGTTAGTGTTGACAGTGGCTGGAGTAGATCTTACAGGCATTTTAGCGGCGTTAACAGCTGTCGGTTTAGCGGTGGCGTTATCACTCCAAAACAGCTTCTCTAATTTAGCTAGTGGTATGATTCTAATCAGCACTAAGCCTTTCAGCCAAGGGGACTTCATTAGTATAGACGGCGTGGAAGGAATAGTAAAAAACATCAAAATCATGACTACCAAAATAGTGACAAGAGATCAAAAAGAAATAATAATACCTAACTCGAATGTGGTTAATAACAAAATAATTAATTTCAATACTAGTAAATATAGAAGAGTGGATTTCAGATTCACAGTAGCGTATGATACTAATGTGGAGCTAGTTAAAAAAATAATACTAAGAGTAATCAATAGCTGCGGAGAAGTTCTAACAGATAAAGAAATTTTCGTAGCGGTAGATAAACTGGACCAAAACGGAATAGAATTATTCGGGTTCGCGTGGTGTGATAATGAAGACTTCTTCAAAGTATACTTTTATGTAATGGAGCATGTGTTTAATGAATTCAAGCGTTATGATATAAGCATACCTTACCAACAAGTAGAAGTTAGAATGAGAACGGATGAAGTGGAATTACCTTTCGATGAAGCCCCTCTTCCTAAGAGAAAAGAAAAAGTAAGAAAGAAAACTAAACCTACAGGAATGAGCATTCTAAACTTTAACTATAAAGAAAAGAATGGGGAAACTAAAAAAATCAAAAAGCCAAAAGTAAAAGCGAGAAAAATCAAGCCGCACATAAATGATGATATGTTATTAATCAAACCTATGAAAATGAGTGAGAGTGATACAGAAAACGGCGATGTAGGCGTGAATGATATGACGGATGGCGACGATTAAAAAAAGGAGAGAACTCAATCTCTCTTTTTTAATTTTTAAACTACATTTTATCAGAAAGAAAAAAAGAGAAAATTTTCTCTTTTTTAGCTGAATATTCTTAGTGGTAATATCAAAAACATATAATCACAATCTTCTGTAGCTGTTATAACGCAAGGGTTAAATGAGCTAGTGAATTTCATCTT
>CAYJMU010000062.1:0-1811 GCA_964371605.1 uncultured Lachnospiraceae bacterium | reverse complement strand
AAACAGTCTTTAATATATTTATTGTTTAGTCCGATTACTAAATCTTCACCTTTTAGTGAAATGCTAATATTTTCTGTAGCATTACCGATGATATCACTTTTAGCGTCTATAGTTAAAAGATTGTCCTTTAGTGTTAGTCTAATAGTATTATCATTTCCTGCTCTTCCTAAAATGCTAGCTCTTTCTACTGCGTCTTCTAACTGACTTTTGTTTATAATCACTTCAGTAGTAAAGGTTTCAGGTATGATTTGTTTATAGTTTAAATATTCACCGTCTTGAAGTCTAGTAGTGATTTTAGTGTTTCCGTCTTGGATGATTAAATAATTCTTTTGGATAAACACTCTGATCATATCATCGCTTTCTTCTAAAGACTTGCTGATTTCGTTAAGGCTTCTGCCAGGAACTATCACTGATCCGTTAAAGGTGTGTTCCCCTATTTCTTTTTCAGCTCTAGCTAATCTAAATCCGTCAGTAGCTACGCTAATGATTTTGTTATCTATTACTTCTAAGCAAGAACCTTTTAATACCGGTCTAGAATCATCCATAGATGCTGAGAAGTTAGTTTTGTCTAAAAGGTCTTTTAGTGCATTTTTGGAAATGTCTATGTATTGTGCATTTTCTATTTTTTGAATGCTTGGAAACTCTATAGGGTTATAACACTGAATGAAAATCTCACTGTCATTATAAGCTACCTTTAATTGATTCTTGTCATTTAATTCTAGCTCGATATCATTATCATCTATCTTTTTGATATACTCTACGAAGAATTTGCCAGGAATAACTGTTTCCCCATCCACCTTAACATCAGCTAAAATAGTTTTTTCTATAGCTAGTTCTCCATCTGTAGCGATAAGAACTAACTTATCAGTAGTAGCAGTAAGCTTGATTCCTTCTAAGATTTGGTTAGTAGTTCTATTACTCGTAGCTTTGATTACCTTCATTAAAGCATCGCTTAACGCTCCGCCGGCACAATAAAATTTCATTTTAAACACTCCTAAATAAATTTTTTTCATAACAATTATACCATATTTCGCATAAAAATCAACATATAAAGCATATTTTTTAACAAAATGTAAAATTCATACTTGAAAGATTCTATCTTTTGTGGTAAAATCATAATGCTAAGTTGATATAAACAAAGTTTAGGAGGTGTCAAGTGGAAATATCACAAGTAATTTTTTATTTAATAATCATCGTACTATTGATAGGAGTGGGCGCGCTTCTAATGGTTATATTAGGTGATTTCTTCTTAAGTAGAAATGACAAGAAAAACAGTTTGATTTTTAAAAGAAATCATAAACCAGAAGAAAGAGAAGATAGAGAGGAAGTGGAAAATCATTATATCGAAAGAGATAGAGTGAAAACTGAGCTTTTAGAATATGAAGAAGAATATGCTCATCATGAAATAGATACTTACAGTCAGGAAAAAGCTGAAGAAGAAGCTAGAATGATGAAGAGAGATAGAGCTTTAGTAGAAGAAGAGATAGAAGAAAAGATTAATTCTGCTAATAGCAAAGAAAAAGAATTCGAAGATTACTTCACTAAGAGTTTCTTTAGTGAAACAGAAGAAGTAGAAGAAATAGTAGAAGAAGAATCAGATATTGATTATGATGAATTGATAAACAATATTAATAGAGAAGCTAGAAGTGCAGTAGCTGAAGAAGACGGAATAGTGATGACTTTAGCTAATAAGCCTAAGGTAGAAACTAACAATAGTGAAGAAGTAGAAATTCTAACAGAAAAACTAAGAAGATTAGAAGAAGAGTTAGAAGCTCAAAGAATAATGAATCAAAAAGCTGATGAATTAGAGG
>CAYJMU010000061.1:795-5559 GCA_964371605.1 uncultured Lachnospiraceae bacterium | reverse complement strand
AAAAGAGCAAAATAAATATGCTCTTTTTTTTGGTTTTTTATATATAAAAGTATCTGAAGCAATAGCATTGTCCGCCACAGCAATAGCAGTTATAACCTACTTTCACTGAACAAATATTTCCACCTTGCCCAAATACAAATAAATTATTGTTAAATGTATTCATCTTTTTCCTCCAAAATTCTTCCCTATACTAGTTTTACTTTTTTTTTCGTAATACTAGTATAATCATTTTACTTTTAATTGTAGAAAAATGTTCTTTTTTTATTCATTGTGTATAACTATATATTTATTCACATTTTTTACACATAGTTATACACACCCTTTGTGCATAACTTTTTCTTCATTTTGTGCGGCATATCGTTGTTTTCTGGCTTTCTCTTCACCTTTTCCACTTATTAACACCTCTAATAATAAATATAATTATCTAATAATATATAATATTAACTATCTATCTCTTCTTTTGACAATATATTTTCTTTTCTTTAGTTGATTTTTTTTAAGAAATATAGTATATTTTATTTAGTTAAATAGTCATATTTAATTTAGGAGTATATAAATGGGAATTTTTAAAAAATTGTTTGCTAGCGAAAATGATAGAAATATTAAAAAGTTAAAAGTCATAGCAGATAAAGTTATGTTATTAGAAGATGAAATGTCATCTTTATCAGATAGTGATCTTAGAAAGAAAACTGATGAGTTTAAAGAAAGACTAAAAAAGGGTGAAACATTACATGATTTATTACCAGAAGCTTTCGCTGTGGTAAGAGAGGCTAGTGTTAGAACTCTAAATATGAAGCATTACTATGTTCAAGTGTTAGGCGGAATAGCCTTGTTTCAGGGCAGAATAGCGGAGATGAGAACAGGGGAAGGTAAAACCCTTGTGGAGTCTTTACCGGCTTATCTGAGCGCTCTAAATGGCAAAGGCGTGCATATAGTGACTGTGAATGAATACCTTGCTAAAAGAGATAGTCAGTGGATAGGTAAAATTTTCAAATTTTTAGGCTTAACTGTAGGTATAACTACTAGAGAGATGAGTGCGGCAGAGAAGAAAGAAAACTATGCTCGTGATATCATTTACGGAACTAATAGCGAGTATGGTTTCGATTATCTTAGAGATAATTCAGTTAGAAGAAAAAGTCAAAAAATGCAAAGAGGACTACATTTCGCTATAGTGGATGAAGTGGATAGTGTTTTAATAGATGAAGCTAGAAGTCCACTTATACTTACAGGTGGTGCAGAGATAAAAACTGATAACACTGCTGGAAAGGTTAAAAGATTCGCTATTACACTGAAAAGAGATATAGACGTAGATATAGAAGAAGATAAAAACAATATAAGACTGACAGAAAAAGGTATATCGAAAGCTGAAACATTTTTCGGCGTGAATAATTTAAGTGATGTGGAACATATAGAACTGAACCATTATATAAAGAACGCTATACGCGCTAAATTTATGATGAAGAAGGATAAAGATTATATAGTCCAAAACGATGAAATTATGCTAGTAGACCAATTCACTGGCCGCGTTATGAATGGTAGAAGATTCTCAGACGGATTGCACCAAGCTATAGAAGCTAAAGAAGGATTAACTGTAAAGAATGATAAAAAGGTTATGGCTACTATCACATACCAAAACTACTTTAGATTATATGAAAAATTAAGTGGTATGACGGGGACAGCTAAAACTGAAGAAATAGAATTTAACAAAATATATAATCTGGACGTAGTGACTATACCTACTAATAAGGATATAAAGAGAAAAGATTATCCAGATATCATTTTCGCATCTAAAGAAGGAAAAGAAAACGCTATCATAAGATTAGTGAAAGAAAAGGTAGCTACAGGTCAACCAGTTTTAGTAGGTGTGGCTAATGTAGATAAGAGTGAAGAACTAAGCTCTAAAATGAAAAAAGCAGGCATTAAGCATAATACACTGAACGCTAAAAATCACGAAAAAGAAAGTGAAATCATAGCTCAAGCAGGTAGAAAAGGTGCTATCACTATAGCTACTAATATGGCTGGTCGAGGAACGGATATATTATTAGGTGGAAACCCTGAGCATATGGCTATAGAAAAATTGAGAAAAGAAAAGACTACTGAAGCACTTATAAATGAAGCTACATCTTACTCACATACTGAAGACGCAGAGATCATAGAAGTGCGTGAAAAGTTTAGAAAATACTTAGCAGAGTTTAAAGAAAAGACTGATAAAGAAAAATTAGAAGTGATAGAATTAGGCGGGCTATGTGTTATAGGTAGCGAAAGACATGATAATAGAAGAATAGATAATCAGCTTAGAGGAAGAAGTGGTAGACAAGGCGATGAAGGGGAAAGTGTATTCTATATCAGTTTAGATGATAATCTAGCTAGAGTGTTTGGTGGCGAAAGAATCAAGGGTATAGCTACTAGATTTAATATAGATGAAAATGAACCATTGTTCCAGATGAAGTTCATATCTAACCAAATAGAAAAAGCACAAAAGAAAGTGGAAGGGATGCATTTCGGTGGAAGAAAGAATATTCTTCAATTCGATGATGTGGTGAATGCTCAAAGAACACTTATATATAATGAAAGAGATAAAGTTTTAGACGGAGCAGATATTCATGATCAAGTTCTAGATATGATAGTGGAACTAGCTTATGAAAGTTTAAGCGGGGCTGCAAATGATGAAGTAGATAGCAGTGAATGGGATTTAGAAAAACTAAACACAGCATTCGAGGAATATTGCGTACCTAAAGAAACTAATTTCTTTACTAAAGAAAATGTAGCAGGAAAAGATTTAACAGAAGTGATCCAAATGGCCACTGATGAATTGATAGAAAGGTATGAAAACAAAGCAGAAGAAGTAAACAATATAGTGATGTTAAATACTATCGGTGAAGACGCTACAGAAGAACAAAAGAAAATTTTCAGAAAAAATAATAAAACATTTGCAAATATAGAAAGAGAGATAATGTTAATATTCGTAGATAGAGAGTGGATAGAACATATAGACGCCACTACTATACTGAAAAATGAAATATTTACTAGAACTGATCCATTGACAGCATTTAAGAAAGAGAGCAACCAAATGTTCGAGGAAATGAACGCGAACATTAGAAGAAAGGTGGCACAATACCTATTAAACATATCTATTAAGATAAGTTTAAAAAGAAAAGAAAATGCAGAAAAAGAAAAGAAAGATGGGAAGTTTAATATTCCCACTATCCAAAAGACAGTGAAGTATGATATAAAAGAGCCTAACAGAAACGCAGCATGTGCTTGCGGATCGGGCAAGAAGTTTAAGGCGTGTTGTGGAAAGGAAGGAAAATAAAAAAAAAGCGATGAATTAAATCATCGCCTTTTTTTATATTTTAATTATTCACCTTTGAATGGTAAAAGAGCCATTATTCTTGCTCTCTTGATAGCTGTAGCTAAAGATCTTTGGTGTTTAGCACAAACCCCAGTTTGTCTTCTAGGTAACATTTTACCTTTTTCAGTAATAAATCTACGAAGTCTTGCTACATCTTTATAATCTATTTCTTTGATTTTATCTACACAGAAGATACAAACTTTTTTCTTGCTAGTCTTAAAGCTTTTTCTCTTAGCGTCTTTATCAAATTTCATTTCTTTCTTTTCCATAAGTCCCTCCTATTTTATTTTATTAAAATGGTAATGTATCATCATCAATAGGGTCTAAAGTGTTTTTAGGTTCACTATATGAGCCAGCACCTTCTCCGCTATTAGTTCTTAAAAATTCTACTTCATCAGCGATGATTTCAGTCACATTTCTCTTAGTGCCGTCTTGAGCATCATAACTTCTAGTTTGGATAGAACCAGTCACTGCACACTTGCTACCTTTAGTAAGGAATTTATGACAATTGTCAGCCAAGCCTCTCCAAGCTATTATGTTTAAAAAATCTACTTCTCTTTCGCCTTCAGCGTTTTGGAATCTTCTGTTTACTGCTATAGAGAATCTGCATACGCTGATTCCACTAGTAGTAGTATTGATTTCAGGATCTCTTGTTAAGTTTCCTATTAACATTACTTTATTCATATTCTTTCTCCTCAGTGATGGCTAAAACTAGCTCTCACTTTTTTCTTTCTATCTTTCTTAATATCTATCTAATATTTACTTTCTAACGAACATATAACGCACTACGCTTTCTAATAAATTAAATTGCTTGCTTACTACGTCTACAGCTTCTGCTGGTGCTTCTATGTTAAATAAAACATATACGCCTTCATTTTTATAGTTAATAGGGTATGCATATTTCTTCACGCCCCAGTTATCAACATTTGCTATCACGATACCATTGTTAGTAAGAAGAGTTTCCACTTTTTTTAAGTTTTCTTCTTTCTTAGCATCTTCAACATTTGCAGATAAAATAACCATTAATTCATAATTATTCATATTCTACCTCCTTTTGGTCTATGGCTTTATATATTTACATATATAAAACAAGGCTTAAATGCTATACATTTAAGTGCTAGGCTAGTATAACATATGATTAATTCATTAGCAAGTATTATTTTGGAAATAGCGCAATATTTAAAAGTATGGCTAATATAATTGACTTTAGGGTGAAAATATTGTAAACTAAGTAAGAAATATATAGAAATATATGAAGAAAGGAGGATTTATGGATTTTAATATAGCTACTATAGTAGATACAGATATCATAGAAAAAATTAGAAACAATGAAGATCTTACAGAGCTAGAAATGGTTAGAGTTCTTAATAAATCTAACGAAAAAAGAAAAGAGATAGATAATCTTATTAGCA
>CAYJMU010000061.1:0-785 GCA_964371605.1 uncultured Lachnospiraceae bacterium | reverse complement strand
ATTTTTTCTAAAAAACATTTACTCGAAGCGTTTAATAAATATGTAAAAATAAATTTCGAATTTATAGACAAGATAGATAAAAAAACAGGCGAGAAAACTAAAGTATTTCACGCATATAAAATCAATCTAAAAGATTTTCCAGTAGGGGAAAGAAATTACATAAAAGCTAGACTTTACTTTAAAAAAGTTAAATTTAAAGATGTATACTATTTTTCAAGATACGGAATATAAAAAAAGAAGAGCGGCCGCTCTTTTTTTGTGGTTAAAAAGCCGACCTAAATTTAGGCCGGCTAGTAGTTTAATTATTTAATTGCTTAAGCGATAATTTTTTCAGTTGACTCTTAAAAAACTATGCTACTGTAGACACGAGCAAAAGCAAATGCGAAATAAAAGTAAAATTCAAAAAATAATTTAGTTATTTCTGCTTTTTTATTTGTTTCTTTTTCAATGTCTACATCTTCCCATGAGGTCGTAATCTCTTTGCTTATGTTTTGCGTAGAGAGATAACAACTATTTGAATAAACTTTCTTCTTATCAACTAAAGACTTACCAGATAAATTATTGTTTTTCCTCTTTGGCAATGGAGTTAAATTACCTATTTTATAACCTTTACCTAAAAGGCAATCATCTTTTATATGTTCTATACTAAAGCTAGATAAGCTATAATCATCATTGCTTTGTAAATGTAATTCATATTCTTTCAAAATAAAATAACATTTCTTTTTATTATTAGTAAATTCAATATTATTTTTTTGTTTATTAGAAAAGCCAATCCTGTTAAAGCT
>CAYJMU010000060.1:0-5648 GCA_964371605.1 uncultured Lachnospiraceae bacterium | reverse complement strand
AGCGTTAAGACACACACTCTTACCACTACCGGTGCTACCGGCAATCAGTAGATGTGGCATCTCTTCTATATTACAAATCTTAGGCTTCCCGCTAATCATTTTCCCTAGTGCAAAATTTAGTTTCCCTTTCGCATTTCTAAACTCGTCGCTTTCTATGATTTCTCTTAAGCTGACAGAAGTCACTTTATCATTAGGCACTTCCACCCCAACAGCGTCCTTACCAGGAATAGGTGCTTCTATTCTCACCCCGAATTTACTTCTCACTGCTGATGATAAGTCATTTGCATATGTCGGTATTTTAGATACGCTGATACCTGTTGGCATTTCCAATTCATATCTCGTCACCGCTGGCCCGTGCACATATTTTTTCACCTTAGCTGGTATTTTGAAACTATTAAGAGTTCTCTCTATAGATCTTCCATTTTCTTCTAAAAGTGTGCTGTTTAGCATTTCGTGATTTTCTAATTCATTTAACAGCTCTATAGGTGGATATTTATATTTGATAGCCTTCCTAGGTTTACTCTCCCTCTTAGGCTTACTTTCAGGTGGAGTAAATGTTTTCACCTTTTCTACCACTGGCGGAATACTTTCTGCCACCGGCGTGATTTCTTCTTCTATATAATTGTTTTCATATGAATTATTAGCATAGCCGTTAGGGTAATTACTAGTTTCATATTTAGAATAATCTACCTTTTGACTTTCTTCTGGAATGCTGCCGCTTATATCATTATAGTCTACATACTCGCCACTTAATTGATCGTCACTTGCTGGCATAACTGGCGCTTGCATATATGGATTAATATCTTGTTCTGATGGCAAGTAGTTTTCATAACTGCCTTCACCTTGAGCGTAGTTATCATAACTATTTTCATTTTGTAGATTTTCTTCATTCAGTCTTTCCTCTTCTCTGAAAGACATATTTATATTTTCTTGCGCTACTTTTAAAAGCTCACCTATCGGCGAATTTTTTAGGTTAGATTCTAAGTCAACATTTCTACTAGCTGGCTTCACCCTTCTCACATCTTCCATAGTAAGTCGTTTACTAGCTTGATTGCCACCGGTGGTAGCTCTTAAGAATTTCAGCCTAGCTTCATCAGCTTTACTTCTCTTCTCATTAGGTACTACTGCAGTAGCTGATACTAGCCCGTCTATCATAGTCACTTTATTGCTACGGCTTTCTGGTCTAGATATCTGTACATTTCTATCATCTAATCCTAATTTCATTCTAGCTAAATCACTTTTGCTTTTAGGCGCTTCCGCTTTCTCTTTTTCTATATATGAAGTCCAAGTATGACTAGGCTTTTCATATATATTTCTAGATTTAGGCTGAGTAAAAACTTCTTCGCTAGTGAAAAATTCGCTATCGCTCGCACCCATTAGTGAGAAGTAAGGTTTTCTTTCACTCTTCTTTAGCTTTTTGTTTTTCTTAAATTTTTCTACTATATTCAGCGCGTCAGTCATTATCGCTAATAAAATTACTAATATGATAAATAAAATAGCAAATGATGCAAACACGCTATGAGATAACGCCATTAGAGTATAGCTAAAAATAGCTGATAGCACTCCACCTACTGTGAGCTTATAAGCCCACACCTCGCCAAGATGAGGAAAGAAGGATAAAGAGTAATCTATTCCCCCACTAAAAGATAGATGGAATATAGTGATCACCACATACATCGCACCTAATGCTAGAAGAGTTTTCTTTATGCCAAAAGTATACTTTTTGTTTTTCACCATGGCAGAGCCTATGAATGATAATAACAAAAATATACCATAACTACTCATTCCAAATATGCCTAGAAACAAGCTCTTAAATATAAACAAGAAATTACTAATTAGCGATAAAAAGCCTAAGAATGAAACGCCTAATAATATATAACCGATAGTTTTACTACTTAGCTTTTTTCTTTCTTTTTTACCTTTACTACTTTTGCCGATTTCTGCGTCTGGTTTGTTTAAGAAATCATAGTTATGTTTTTTAGTATACATTTTCTCCTCCTATTTAAAATATTTAGTTAATTCTTTTTCGAAGTCTTTTCCTACTGCTGATATTACATATTTACTATTAAATATTTTTTTAGCCAGCGCGTTCACTTCTTCTTTAGTCACTGTATCATATTCTCTTAGTAAATCTTCTTTTACTAATGCCCTTTTATTATAAATATACTCTTCATATGCTTTCAGTGAAACAGCGAAAGTATTTTCCATACTCATTCTAAGCGAGCTAGATATATTTATTTTAGCGGTATTGAGTTCTCTTTCATTCACGCCATTTTCTATGATGTCATCCAGCTCTTCTCTGATACCCATCAAGGCTTCTTCTATTTGCTCAGGGCTGGTGCCGAAATGCATATAAAACGCGCCCGCATCATAAAAGCTTTCATTACCTGCGCCGATAGCATATACTAGACCTCTCTTCTCTCTAACATTTAGAAAAAGCCTGCTACTCATATAACCGCCTAAAATTTTAGCTATAACATCTGCCGTTTTAAATTCTTCACTGTTTACAGCTGCTCCGCGGTAAGCAACGAATACTGTTGCTTGTTCATTATCTTTTTTCTTCACTACAGTTTTAGATTTCTCTAAATCCTTCATTTCATATTTCTTAATTGCTGACTTTTTCTTTTCTAGTTTTCCTTCCAATAGCGGCTTTTCAAAATATTTATTTATGAACTCTTTAGCACTCTCTTCGCTGATATCACCTGCAATGCTAATGATTATATTATCAGCAGTGTATCTGTTTTTGATATAAGAAAGTATATCTTCACGAGTGATAGCGCTAACGCTTTCTTTACTTCCGCCTACGCTTTCTCTAAAAGGCGTGCCTATCAAGATATTACTACTCATCATTTCGCCCGCTACACTAGCCGCGTCGTCTTCATACATTTTAAGCTCTTCTATGATTACTTTTTTCTCTTTCTTCAGTTCTTTCTCATCGAACAAACTATTAAACAACATATCGCTTAATATATCCATAGCTATATGCAAATTTTCATTTATACTTTTAGTGTGATAAACAGTGTCTGTCTTAGAAGTGAATGCATTCACTCTTATACCATTTTCATCTAATTGATTTATGATGTCTTCTGATTTTCTATTAGTCGTTCCCTTGAAAAGCATATGCTCTACTAAATGACTGATACCTCTATTACTGTCATCCTCATCCGCGCTACCTGTATGGATACAAACATTCAGCGCCACGCTTTCATAATTTTTCATTTCTGTGACAATCGCCTTTAGCCCACTATCAAATTCAATAATTTTACTTTTCATAAATTCTCCTTTTTCGCTTATATTACAGCTAAAACTATTATTGCCACTTTATTAGCTTTCTTTTCAATTCTTTACACCACATCTGTAAATGCCTGAATTTTTCCTTCGCCTACTTTTCTAACATCTATATAGCCTTTCGACACATCCTTGCCTTCACTTTTAATCTTATCAAAAGTGCTCATTCCTAGCCTAAATTTATCTAGCAGATATTCATCAGCTTCATCTATGATTAGAGTCAACCCGTCTTCTAATTTAATATTAGCCTTGCCTTCTGAGATTTTCACGCTTTCGAAAATCTTTCCTATGCTTTCTTCTACCATATTAGGAAGAAGATTATCAGAAGTAGATAGCGCATATTCTTCTAAGCAAATAGCCACTCTAGCATACATATTATATGACTGTATATCTGGCAAATAGTCCCCTGTTTTCACCTTACTTAAACTTATAGAACTCATATCTATAGTAGTCCTATCATTAGGTGGATTGATCCCTGTAGTTTTATCTAGCACGAAAAGTTCATTATCTGTAATAGCGTATCCGCCATCAAACGCAACATTATAAACTTCTATTCTTTCATAGCAATTTATTACTATCTTGTTTGGAAATTTACTTTCGATGTTTATCACTTTAAGATATGGATTAGCCGATTCTAAATTTTTTATGTATAAATCTTTGTTGAGCATAAACATACTAGACCCATAATCAAAATATCCATCCTTTATGATTTCTTCATCAGAAGGATCTACATTTTCTCTATACTCGTCCGTGAAGCTTAATTCTACATGAGTAAGTTTAAACACATCACTACTAAGCAATATAATTAGTGCTAGCCCGATGAATATGGCTAGTATTATGATCAATTTCTTTTTAGCCATTACTTTCACCCCCTACCACTTCATTGCTATCGCCATCCATTTTCGCGAAGCTTTCTTCAAGGGTTTCTTTAGCGATGTTAATATCTCCACAATGTGGGCACTTAAATTTACGAGCTGTAAGAGCATTAGACTTGACGCTGCTCGCCCATAAATTTTTGTTATATAACTTGCCACAACTTTTACATTTATAACTCACTTTATCAAAGTAATAGTTTAACATTCCTATTAGAAAAATAGAAATGAATAAAACGCCAACAAAAATAATCTTATCATCTGCTCGCCAGTCATATAGAAGTATGGTGCTGGTAATTAGTATTGATAAGCCGGTTATAAATGCTGTGTAAAAATACAAATAAAAACTTTTCATCTATTCCCTCTAATACATATTATAGTATACTTTTTTTTAACTGTTTTGTAAAGTGTTTTTATTAGAAAGTAGGCAAATAAAAAAAGGCAATTTGCCCTTTTTTTAATAATCTTCGTCATCGTCTTCGTCTTCGAAATCATCTTCGTCATCGTCATCTAAAAAATCATCATCTTCGTCAAAATCCTCATCCAAAAAGTCATCTTCCTCATCAGCTGCGAACTCTTCTTCTTCGAACTCTTCATCATCGAACTCTTCGTCTAATTCTATATCTTCATCTATAACCACATCATTGATTCCAGCTAAGGTTAACTCTTGTTCTAGCTCCGCTTCATCTTCTATTTGGTCATCATCTTCTAAATCTTCATCCTCATCATCCATATAGTTTCTCCAGTTTAGATTATGATTTTCTCTAGCATCTTCTACCTCGATATCTGGATCAGCGTTTTCTGCAATACATGCTGAACATAGATCTTCTCCCTCTTCTATATAATTAGCTTTACAGTTCGGGCATAACGATAGTTTATCACCTGCTACCGCCACTAAATTATCCATTTCATTTTTACATACTTTACAATATTCATCTTTTTCCTCGATATAGTTTAGTTCACATCTAGGACACTTTATATATTTTTTTTCTACTGACATTTTCTAAAAATTCTCCTTACTACTTTGTCTTTTTTTTAATTTCAAATTTTTCTAAATAAGCATCATCTATTTCATTATTTAAATCTAGATAAAATGCTGCCACCATTCCTAACACTAAAGGCGTCACCCATAGTAAATTAATAATCGTCACTAAAAGAGCTGGGATTAAAAGTAAGTTTCCGCTCACTGACCAAAATACTGTTAGATATGTCCCTACGCCACTAATCAGGAATATAGGAAAAGCTATCAGCATCATCTTGAAGTAATCACCCACTCTATTACTCATATGCCTCTTGCTAGCACGCAAAGCATCTTTTAATTTCACTTTAGGATTATGAGCTAGTTCATTGAATACTTGACTTAGCTTCATAGCTTCTATGATCCCCGGCACTATAAATAGCAGTGACCATAACAATACTCTAACCCCAACTACCACGCTGAAAACTACTGCTTTAAGATAGTGTTTAAATCCGAAGAAAACTACCTTC
>CAYJMU010000059.1:0-5731 GCA_964371605.1 uncultured Lachnospiraceae bacterium | reverse complement strand
TATTACTCTTCTTCTTATCTGTTGAACTTTTTTTTTATTATCTTCAGAGGTGTTAGTTGAGTGAGTATTTTCAGTAGTAGAGTTTCGATTAACTTTCTCGTTATCAATATTAATCATCTTTTCTTTATCTACTTCTTCTACTATATTGTTTTTTTCAGTTTCTTCTAATGTTTTAGGTTTATTTTCTAATAATGTTTTTTCTTCTAAAAGTAAATTATTATTATTTTCTGTATTTGGAAGAATATTTTCTTCTTCAGTAGAAGTATTTGGAAGAGTTTCTAAATTTTCATTGTTAGGAGAAGTCGGCTCTAAAACTGTGCTATCTTCTTCTGGAGTAGGCACCACTTCTGGAGCAGGCATCACTTCTGGAGCAGGCACTACTTCTGGAGTAGGAACTTCAGGTGAAGGGTTTTCTTCTGGATTTATAGAGCCATCATTAGTTAAACTTTCATCATCATATTTAGTTAAAATACTTAATAGTTCATCTAAATTTTTAATAATCATTTCATTTAATTTGATTTTTTCATCACTCTTTTCTATCAATAATGAAATTTCATTTTTCATAGAATACATTTTATTTTTTTCTACTGAAGGTGTTATTTCTGTAAAATTGTCTATGCTTTTAGCTGGAGATAAAACTCTTCTAGCAGTTAAAACATTTTTAGTTATTTTTTCTTTATCAATATCTTCAGTAGTAGGCGGCACTTCTCCATAAACTGTAGTCATGTCATTTTTTATTTCAGTTAGTAGCGTGTTTACTCTCTCTCTATCACTAGCTGAAAGTATAGTGCAGTTTTCTAGTGAAAGCATTTTTACCATAGCTTCATTAGTCTTTAGGACGATATCATATTTAACTTCTTCTATGATTTTATTGTTTCTCATCAGTTTTACCATGGTAGCGTATATTTCATTTTGGTTTCTAATATATGTTTCCACTTCTGACAATGAAAGTTCATCTTCTACCACTTCTTCAGTAGCCATTATTTTCTTAGCAGTTAAATCATTGTTTTGGCTATTAAGTCTTTCTTTTTCATTTCTACTTGGACGAATTATCGGCCTTGCCATATCTCTTGCAGGCTTAGTCATGGGATAAGTAGTTTTTTCTTCTTCGCTATTTTCAGGCGATAACATCAAATCGCTAAACTTAAGGCTAAATCCTTCACTTAGACTTACGAATGTGAAATCCTCATTTTTGTTTTCATTTCCATTCATGTAAGCATCTTGACTTCTACTTATATTACTACTTAAGTTCATATATGAGTTATCGTCATGACTTTGCTTAATATTCATAGGTTCGTTAGTGCATGCTGTTAGTGCTCCTGCGGCTAAAACTCCTAATAAAATTGGTGTAATTTTTTTCATATTTTTTCTCCTTGATATATTTTCTTGTTTATTTTATCTAGTTTTTTGAAAATTATTAGTTTAATTTCAATTTTTTTAGTTTAAATTTTTTTATCGTAGGTAAATATATTTTTAAGGAGATGATTTATGGAAAATGCTAATGTGAATTTAGAAAGAAATGAAAAGTATAATAAGATGGTGAAGAAAATGAATCCTAAAAGCAAATCGGTTCTTACTATTTTCAATGCGTTTTGGATAGGTGGGCTTATATGTACATTTGGTGAATTATTAGTTTTCGCTTATTCTTCTTGGTTTCCGGATGTGAAAATTACTATGATTTACACATATGTCCTTATTACGATTATCTTTCTAGCTTGTTTTCTTACCGGCATAGGCGTGTTTGACAAAATAGCAAATATAGCTGGTGCAGGAACTATACTGCCTATTACCGGCTTTGCTAATAGTATATGCGCTCCCGCCATAGAGTTTAAAAGAGAGGGCATAATTTTCGGACTGTGCGTGAAAATGTTCACGGTAGCAGGGCCAGTGATAGTTATGGGGACGGTAGGAAGCATTATAGTAGGATTAGTATATATCTTTTTATAGGAGAGGGAAAAAGTGAGTAGAAAAACAGGAAAGCAAACTATTGTTTTTAAAAACAGACCTAAAATTTTGGCAGGATATACTGTAGTAGGGCCGAAAGAAGGAGAAGGCCATTTTTCTGACAAGTATGATTATATTATGAAAGATGATTTATTTGGAGAAAAAAGTTATGAAAAAGCGGAAAGAAAAATGATTCAAGAGGCTATCACAGGCGCTATGATGAAGGCTAAGATAGAGCCTAGGCAATTAGAGCTTCTCATTAGCGGGGATCTTATGAATCAAATCATATCTAGCACTTTCGCTGCTCGCCATTTCAATGTTCCTTATATAGGAATTTACGGGGCGTGTAGTGCTATGGCAGAAGCCTTATTGTTAGGGGCGCAGTTCGTTAATGGGGGAAGTATGGATATAGTAGCGTGTGCTACAGCTAGCCATTTCTCTACGGCAGAAAAGCAGTTTAGGTTTCCTCTTGAGCAGGGAAACCAAAGACCGCCTACTGCGCAGTGGACAGTGACAGGAGCAGGGACTACTATATTGTCTAAGAATGTGGAAGGAGAGCATAAATATATTCATTCTGCTACTATAGGGGTAGTGGAAGATTATGGGATCAATGATCTGGCTAATATGGGGGCGGCTATGGCTCCTGCGGCTAGAAGTACTATCATAGCTCACTTAGAAGCTCTTAATGCTAAGGTGGAAGATTATGACTTGATCTTAACGGGTGATTTAGGAAGATTAGGGGCGGATATATTCATAGAATTGATGAAAGAAAGTGGATACAATATGATCAAAAATTATGGTGATTGTGGCAGAATGATATATAAAAAAGAACAAAATACGCTTCAGGGGGGTAGTGGTTGCGGATGTTCTGCTAGCGTTCTGAATAGTTATATTTATTCTATGATGGATGAGAAAAAGTATAATAGAGTTTTATTCGTTGCGACAGGTGCACTTATGAGCACTCTTTCCACTCAACAAGGAGACACCATTCCTTGCATAGCTCATGCGGTGGAGATAAGAAATAATGATTACTAAGTAAATAGGAGAAGGTATGGATTTTTTATTATATTTAAGAGTTTTTGCTACTGGCGGGCTGTTATGTGCTATCGGTCAATGGCTTATTAATAGAACTAATATGACTAGTGCTAGAATATTAGTAATATATCTTTTAAGCGGAATATTTTTAGAAGCGATAGGCGTGTTTGAATATATCGCAGATTTTGGTCAGTCAGGGGCAAGGATTCCTATCATCGGGTTTGGAAGCGCGCTGGCTAAAGGTGTGATAACGGCTGTGGAAGAACAGGGACTGCTTGGTATATTTACTGGCGGGCTTTCGGCAGCAGCTGGTGGTATAGCGGCAGCGGTAGGATTTTCTTTCTTGTTTGCTCTAATTTTCAGCAGTAAAACTAAAAAATGTTAGAGATATTTTCTCTAATTTTTTTCTTTTGCTTATATAAAGAGCATATAATTCATACTATAAAATATGAATAGAAAAAAATTAAAAGCAGCTAAGGTTATTTCGATATTGCTAATAGTTTGTACAGGTGTGTATTTTTATTTTGCGAATGTAGTCAATCCTGTCATTATTAATTATTCAGAAGCTAAGGTGAAAAGTCTTAGTAATAAAGCTGTGAATAGCGCAGTGCATGAAGTGGTTGGTAATACCATTTTATATGATAATTTAATAAATGTAGAAACTGATAATGATGGAAGAATTACTCTCATCCAAGCTAACGCTATAGAGATGAACTCTATTACTAAAGATTTGATCAAAATTAGTCAAATGAAAATAGAGCTGATGGGAGCAGAAGGAGTGCAGGTGCCTCTGGGCTCTTTTACTGGCCTTCCACTATTATACGGATTCGGGCCATTAGTGGACTTAAGATTGATGCCGATAGGCACTATAAAATGTTCATTTAAAAGTGAGTTTACTGAAGCTGGGATCAACCAAACGAATCATAAGATATATATTACGGTAGAAACAGCGGTAAAATTACTCATCCCTACTAAAGAGTCGAATGTCACCACTGATACCCAAATACTTTTATGCGAATCTATAATAGTAGGCGATATACCTGATTCATATTTTAGTGGAAATTTAATGGGAGATGCAATAGATTTAATTCCGTGATATTATTAGTTTACAAACTACCATTTTATATGATATAATACCTATGATTTTTCGGAGAAAGAAAAGGTGGTATTAGGAAATTGAAAAAAAATTATGACAGTAAAGATTTAGTAATCTTAGAAGGTTTAGACGCAGTTAGAACTAGACCGGGTATGTATATAGGCACTACTGGGTCTAAAGGTATGCACCATTTATTATGGGAAATAGTAGATAATTCTATAGATGAATTAGCTAATGGCTTTGGATCTAAAATGCAAGTAGTTATTCATAGGAATAATAGTGTTTCTGTTATAGATGATGGTAGAGGTATTCCTACAGATAAGCATCCTAAAATGAATATGAGTGGTGTGGAGGTAGTGTTTACGCAGCTTCATGCAGGTGGTAAGTTCGAAAGCGAAAGCTATAATTTTTCGGGCGGACTTCATGGCGTTGGGGCGAGCGTGGTGAATGCGCTAAGCACATGGTGTAATGTCACTGTCGATAGGAATGGAAAGAGATATTTTCTAGAATTTCATAGTCCAGAAGTGAATGGAAAAGTGAAAAGCGGCGTGCTAAAAACTCCACTGAAAGTGATAGGTGAAAGTAAGTCTAGCGGGAGTAAAGTTTCATTCCTTCCTGATGAGAGAGTTTTCGGTGATGCGAAATTTGACACTGATATAGTTTCTAATAGATTACGCGAAATAGCCTTTCTGAATAAAGGTATAGAAATTTTATTAGTAGATGAAAGAGTGCCAGAAAATAGAAGGCCGATAGTGAAGCAGTTTAAGTATGCGGGCGGCATAGCTGACTATGCAGACTTTTTAGTAGCTAATAAAACTAAATTATATAATCAACCATTTTATATAGAGGGCGTTAGCGAAAAGATAGAAGTTAGAGCGGCTATTATACACAGCACAGATTATAATGAGAACATATTTTCATATGTGAATAATATACCTACTTCAGAAGGTGGAACGCATGAAACAGGACTTAAGTCTGGTATAACTAAAGTGTTTAATGATTGTGCTAGAAAGTTAGGTTTCCTAAAAGAAAAGGAAGTGAACTTTTTAGGCGAAGATTTTAGAGAAGGTATTACAGCAGTACTGTCTATCAAAATGAGAAATGTTCAGTTCGAGGGCCAGACTAAAACTAAACTTGGTAATCCTGAAATTAGAACAGAAGTAGAACAAATAGTAATAGCTGAGCTAGAAAAATTGTTAGTGAAAAATGATGCTAAAAAATCATTCGATTTAATAATAAAGAAAGCTAAAGGTGCTATGAAGGCGCGTGAGGCTGTGAAAAAAGCAAAAGACTTTGCAAGACAAAAAAATAGCGTAGAAAACAGCTCGCTAGTAGGAAAAATAGCTAGTTGTAGCGGTAAAAAAGCTGAGCTTAATGAACTATTCATAGTGGAAGGGGATTCGGCTGGTGGTAGCGCTAAGCAAGGCAGGGATAGATTTTTCCAAGCCATCTTACCACTAAGAGGAAAGCCGCTAAATGTAGAGAAAAAAAGATTAGAGCAAGTATTACAAAATGAAGAAATTCGAACTATTATTTCAGCGTTAGGAGCTAGCGTTTCAGATGGCTTTAATGTCAAAAATCTTAAGTATCATAAAGTTATTATTTTAGCCGATGCCGATCAAGACGGTGGGCATATCAAGAGTATACTTTTAACAT
>CAYJMU010000058.1:2066-5732 GCA_964371605.1 uncultured Lachnospiraceae bacterium | reverse complement strand
AAGAAAAAAAAGAAGAACGTGAAAAGGAAGAAAAAGCTAAATTAGAGGAAATAAAAAGAAAAACTATAGAAGCTTTAGAAAAACAAGGCATTAAAATAGAAAATGTCGGCGATAATAAAGAAAATAAAGAGGGCAAGTAGTCTAAAATAGTTGACTTTTCTTTTAAAATTTAGTAATATGTTTAACGTAAGAAATAAGGAGTAAAAATGAAAAAAGCGTATTTGATAGTAAGTTTAGTTATGGTTGGAATATTATTGATTTCTACTATGGTTCTAGCTTTCATTCCTAAAAATTTTCAATTAGAAACTACTGAAAATCCTGATTATATAGATGTATATTATAAAGGCGTGAATATCGGTAGCTATCGTGATGGCGATAGTGAATATGAAAATATTTTAGATTTATATAATGATTCTTTTAAAACTGGATATTTAACAGCTATGTTTGATGGTCTTTCTGGCGTTAAACCTATTACTAAAGACGGATATAATAGTTTTGATTTATACGACTCGGCTAAGATTTATATATTATTTAACTATAACTCTAATCCTCAAAGTTATGATAAAACAGAAGAAAATATTTATGATAATGAATATACTAATCTGATTTTAGAAGTAAGTGATGAAAAAGGTTTTAATATGATCACTACTATTCATATGGATGAGTTTAGACCAGATAGCAGTAGTAATAGTGCATACTATGAAACAGTGACTTATGCTAACCAATCTAACTTATATGATTATTTAGCTGAGCTAGACGAAGCTAATATCTAAAATAAAAAAATTGCCACTAGGGCAATTTTTTTTCGCTTTCTATCATAAGTGGCTGACCGCTTTCACCTATGATGAAAGATTTTTCTTTATACTCATCAAAGAAAAATATGTCTTCTAATTGATTTTCTAGCACGCTCTTTAATCCTCTGGCGCCGCTATTTAGAGCTAGGGCTTTTTTCGCTGTGCTGATTAGTCCATCCTGATTCCATTTCACTATCTTGTCATCTATGCTAAGCAGGGCTTCATATTGATGAAGTAGAGCATTTTTAGGCTTAGACAATATGTTAATCAAATCCGTTTCTGTTAGTGCGTCACATTCTACCATGATAGGAAATCTTGCTAGAAATTCAGGAACTAACCCGTATTCTATGAAATCATTACTATTTATATTTTCTTTCGCTTCATTTTCTTTTTTAGAAAAACCTATGCCGCTTTTACTTTTTAGCCGGCTAGCCTTAATTTTTTCTATCCCACTAAAAGCTCCGCCCGCTATAAAAAGTATGTTTTTGGTATCTATTTCGATATACTCTTTAAAGGGTGATAGTTTGTTTTTCGATAATGAAACATTTACCTTTTTTCCTTCGATTAGTTTTAGGAGAGCTTGTTGCACGCCTTCGCCACTAGGGTCTTTGCTATGATGCAGACTTTCTTTTTTCTTAGAAATTTTGTCTATTTCATCTATATAGACTATTCCGTTTTCAGCTTTTTCTTTATCGCCGTCTGCACTTTCTAGTAGGCTAGCTAATATGCTTTCTACATCTTCGCCTACATATCCAGTTTCAGTGATAGATGTGGCGTCTACTATGCAGTAGGGAACGCCTATGATTTTAGCAGCAGTTTCTGCTAGATAGGTTTTTCCACAGCCAGTAGGTCCAGAAAGAAGAATATTACTTTTTTCTATTTTCACATCCTTTCCGCTAGTAGCATTAAATTTAATTCTTTTATAATGATTACTTATTCCTATGCTTAAAGTTTTTTTAGCGGACTCTTGACCTATTACATATTCGCTTAATTTATCGAAAATGTTTTTAGGAGAGAGATATTTAGGTGAAAACTTTTTCTTGTCTTCCTTTTTACTTTCTTCTATCAGGCTTTCTGATATCTTTACGCACTGCTCACAGATATAAGAATTATCTATGGTGCTAGCTATTAATTTTAAATCTTTGCTCGGGCCTTTGCCACAGAAGCTACATACTTTTTCATTTAACATATTATTAGTTTACCTTTAATCTTGAAAAAATATTCTATTTTAAGCAAAAAAAAGAAGTGAATTAAGCCACTTCAGTTTTTGATTTAGTCATAAATTTTGCTAATCTTGCTTTCTTTCTGTTAGCGTTATTAGCATGCATTATACCTTTGCTAGCTAGTGAATCAATTAATGATACTACTGCGCTATATTCTTGCTCTAGGTTTTCTGCGCCAGTTGACACTGCAGTTTTAAACTTTTTGATGCTAGTAGCTAATTTAGATTTTAACATTTTGTTTTCTAATTGCTTTTTAGCATTAACATTAACACGCTTTTTAGCTGATTTAATATTTGGCATTTAACTTCACTTCCTTTATATATTTTTTACTAAACTATTTTAGCACATTTAATATTAATATGCAAGCACTATTTTAAACTTATATCATCTTTAGTGAATTATTTTTTAGTGAATAAGAAATAATTATTTATGAAGAATTTAAATCAAAATGGAAAATTAATATTAGAAAGTGTTAATATGAAGAAAAGTATTACTGATAATAGTGAAAGTGAGAGTTTAAATAAGTTATCTGATCAGCTTTCTCTGATAGATATTAATATTACTAATGAAAAACAGGCTGAATATTATGGGCAAAAAACAGGTAGATATTATACATTCGAAAAAAATATTAATGAGAAGTTTTCGGTTAGTGAATGTAAATTAATCACTACAGAGCTCATCAAAATTTTAAATAGACATATTAGAAAAGATGAAAAAGTATTAATAGTAGGAATAGGAAATGAAAGTATGCACAGTGATAATTTTGCACTAAAAGTACTAGATAAAATATTTCCTACTGACCGCGCTAAATGTTTTAAGCCAGGAGTGCAAGCAGATACGGGGCTAGACAGTATAGAGATGATAGAAGCTGTTTTCAAAAAGTTTGCTTTCGATAAAATGATCATGATAGATAGTGCAGCTTCTGTCAGTTATGAAAAAATCGGAAAATGTGTGCAAGTTTCGACTAATGCTATTTTTCCAGGCAGTGGTATAAAAAATGTAAAAGAGAATAAAAACTTCGAGGCAATAAGTATAATAGTACCTACTCTCATAAATATAAAAAAACTTTTAAGCAACTTTTTAAAACATACACCTGAAAAGTATAGAGGCGGCTATGGAGAAGAAGTGCTAAATAATCACTATATATCGCCAGTAGAGATAAATTCACTTACTAACATATGTGCAGAGGTGGTAGCTGGGGCTATCAATAAACACTTCAATAGTAGCAAATATTTACATTAGAACATAAGTAAATATGTGAAGAAGATATTAGTATATGATAGCGGAATAGGTGGGTTAAACATTCTTTCTATGCTCACAAATAGGTATGAGGGAGAGTATTATTATTTTGCGGATAATAAAAACACGCCTTATGGTCAGTATGATAAAAAAAAGTTAAAAGAATTAGCAGATGAAAATATAAAAAAATTGCTAAAAAAAATCAAAATAGATATATTAGTTTTAGCTTGTAATACCATATCATTAAACGCTTTCGAACATATTAAAAAAAAGTTTCCGAATTTAGAAGTGGTAGGAACTTTTCCAGTGACAGAAAATATAAATGAAAAGACGCTTTTTATGAGTACTACTGCTACTTATAATATCATTAAGAGAAATCTGAAAATTAAAAAAGAAAACATTTTTCATGA
>CAYJMU010000058.1:608-2056 GCA_964371605.1 uncultured Lachnospiraceae bacterium | reverse complement strand
CGAAAAATTTAAGAGCAAAACTGAAAGAAATAAATTTAAAAAATATTGAAAATGTAATTCTAGGATGCACACATTTTAATTTCATAAAATCTAGTTTAAATATGATAGCTAGAAAAAAATTACATTTCATTTCAGGGGAAAGGGAGGTAGTCAAGAATTTAAAAAGGCAGCTATGTGCTAGCTGCCGTAAAAATTCTATTAAATTCTTATTCAGTAAAAGTTCTGCAGAAGAAGTAGTTAGATATGAAAGATTATTTAATAGAATCCATAAGTTTAAACTTTGAGAGTTTAGTGGTAGGCACTTCTATATTCGTGCTACTGCTGAACTCTTTTTTCATATCAAGAAGGAGACCATTTTTAGCGAAAGAGAATGCATTTCCACTAGAATCAAATATCACATGGTCTAACATGTATATATGTAAATATGATAAAATGGCATATAACTTTTTAGTGCTAGCTATATCTTCAAGTGATGGATTAGGTGGACCAACAGGATGATTATGCATAATCAATATATTTTTAGGCATGGTGCTAGTGACAAATGATTGGAACTTCGCAAAGTCAATATTGACAGAAAGCATATCGCCTTTAGAAATTTCTTTCTTGCCCATCACATTTCCTAAATCATCAAGGCCGATAGCGATGAATGTTTCATTCTTTTTACTTTTCATATATTCACTGTACTGCGTTTGAATATCATGAAAGTTAGTAATTTTCTTAGTAGAATTAGCTTTACTAGTAGAATAAAGTTTAGAAAAATTAGATATAAGGTAAAGAAAATCTGCTACTTTAGTGCCTACGCCATCTACTTCTAGAAGCTCATCATAGGGTTCATCTATGACAGCGGCTAAACTGCCAAATCTTTTTATAAGGTTATGTGCTATGGGATTAGTATTGGCACGAGTAATTACGCTAAAAAGCATACTTTCTAAAATTTCATGTTCTTCTAGCAGGTCGTATTCGCTATTAAAAACTTTAGCCATCAATCTTCTGCGATGACCACTATGAATATTTTTCATTACTTTGTTTTCTTTAGTTATATCTCTTTTCACTTCTTCCTCGATAATTATTATAATTATAACATAACAGTTAAAAAATTCAAAATAATTTTTTCATTATGCTTAAATTTATTATTTATTACACTCACTCTAATTTAACTTTTTAGCTAATTTCGTTGAAGATTTTTTTATTTTAGTGTATAATGCTTTAGGTAATAAGGAGTTAGAGATGAAAAAAGGTTTATTTATTACATTTGAAGGTGGCGAAGGCAGTGGAAAAAGTACTATATCTGATTTAGTATTAGCTGATTATTTGGCAGATAACTTACCTGTTATGAAACTGAGAGAGCCGGGTGGTAATAAGATATGTCAAGCTATTAGAAATACTGTTTTAGATAATACTAGCGGAAACATGCATCCACTAACAGAAGCGCTTTTATTCTTCTCTAG
>CAYJMU010000058.1:0-598 GCA_964371605.1 uncultured Lachnospiraceae bacterium | reverse complement strand
TGATCTAATTCTTCCTAATCTTAATGATGGAAAAATGATTTTATGCGATAGATTTTTTGATAGCAGTAGTGTATATCAAGGGTATTGCGGCGGGGTGGACAGAGACACCATTAATCAACTTATAAATATGACTTGTGAAAAGTGTATTCCTGATCTTACTTTTTATCTTGACATAGATCCGGTGAAGGCTTTCGAAAGAAAAGGTGGACAAGATAAAGGCGATAGGTTCGAAGAGAAAAGTATAAATTTTCATCATAAAGTGAGAGAAGGCTTTTTAGATTTAGCTAATAAGAACAAAGACAGAATAGTGGTGCTAGATGCTACTATGCCGATAGAAGAAGTAGTGAAAATAGTTAAAGCGGAAATCAGTAAAAAATTATAAATTTGCTATAGGAGGAGAATATGGAAGATAAAAAGTTTTTCGATATAGCTACAGATATTAGTCAGCAAATGGTGAAAAATGATTCACATGCTTTTTTACTGATAAATGAAAATGAGGACATATTAAAATATACTGTGGAAAAATATATTCTACTAAATGAATGTGAAAGTGATGTGATAAGGCCATGCGGCGTGTGTGCTAAGTGTAAAAAGGTTT
>CAYJMU010000057.1:5293-5841 GCA_964371605.1 uncultured Lachnospiraceae bacterium | reverse complement strand
CGCTACTTTTTGACTCTTTTTCTTTCTCTTCGGAATTCTCTTTTTCTTCTTCTTTTTCTGCCGCTTCCCACACATCGTGGTTATTTACATCGAAATCAGAAGATTCACCAAAGTTATCATTTTCCCCAGATTCTTTCGATTCGCCCGAACCTTTGCCACTTTTTCCATTTTGCTGCTTTTGTTTTTTTTCTTCAGCTTCTTTTGCTAGCTTTTCGTATAATTCTTCTGAGTTATAATTGATAGCATCTTTTATCATTACAGTGCCTGCTATTTGATCTATTCCATCTAATACTAAATTCGCATTAATTATAGCGTCGGTAGCGATATTCCATATGTGAGCGTCTCTATTTTTTTCTCCATCTTTAGATCTATGCATATGCCTGAACTTAATATGAAGAAATTCATGTGCTACTAGAAATACTTTTTCACTATCACTTAGCTTATCAAAGTAGTTAGGATTAATAAATATATCTTTCCCATCAGTCGCTGCAGTGTCACATGAATATGGAGCAAATCCTTCTTTTTTTATAACTGGGTTTTCTTTATCT
>CAYJMU010000057.1:0-5283 GCA_964371605.1 uncultured Lachnospiraceae bacterium | reverse complement strand
AATAATATTAATTTTGCATTAGCTATCTCGCTCGCGAAAAGAGGGTACTTTTTCATGACTCTGTTCATACATAGTTTTAAGTCTTTTTCTGTATTTTTCATTCGCCCTCCATTTAAGCTATAAAGCAAAATTTATATAATTCTTTTATGACGTTTCTAATATCTGTTTTTTCCTTGACCGTAAAAACTAATATACAGTTTTCTGGAAGCTTATAATTCATAAACTCTCTATCTTTAACTAAACTCACGCATCTTGATTGCCCTGCGATTGAAACTTTGTCTATATCTTTGATGATAAAGTATACTATTTCGCCTGCTTTTTTTTCTTCTATCATTTTTTTGTAAATATCTTTCTCCAGCTTCACGCCAAAAGATTCTACGCTATCACTTTCACTTTTCATAATGACAGCGTTATTTAATTTTTTATAATCTTCACCTACGCATATCACAGCAGTAGCCGGAACCCCTCTTTGAACTGTTATAAGATCTAGATTCATAATTCTATCTCCTCATCTCCAAATTCATCATACATTTCATCAAGTGAAGTATCGTTTTCTATTTCTTCTATTCCCACTTGCTCTACTCTCATCAAGTCATATATTTTTAATTGCTCTTTTCCGCAATGATCGTTTATAAATCTTTTACACTTTTCCACTTCTTTTGAATTAGCTGATATCAAGGCTATAGTTTGGGCAAATTTTTCATTAAGCGTAGTTGGTAATTGAGATTCATCATAATTTTTAGATACCACTTCTTCCACGCTAAGAACATAAGAATTATAGTGATCGAAGAAATCTTCCGCCCATTCTTCTCTAAGCTTAGATTTCAATGTTTCTTTTAAAAACTCTTCTACATTCTTCCCCTTATATCTTCCCTGCATTAAATCTTTCTCGAAGTTGTATAACATTTTAGATACAGCAGTCCACCCTCTTGGGTCATTAGTCTTTCCAGGAAAGCCTGCTTCATCTACGTTATCTTCAGCCACTTCTGGACCTTCATAGAAGTAAGATATATTATCTCCTTCTCTTGAGATATTTTTAGATGCTATATATGATATCACTAATGGATGCACATTTTCAGGTATGGCATAATCCACCACCCATTCCACAGGATTAGCATATATTTCTAATATATGATCGAATCTTTTTAGTAATGGCTCTGCTAAATCTTCTGCCACCATACTGTATTTCTTTTGGTTACCTGTAGCTACCACTACCACATTTTCAGGTAGTTTGATACCTTTGCCGCATTCTATTATTCTATTTAGAACGAGGGTATACACTAATGATTGGATAGCTGGCGTCACATTTAACAATTCATCTAAAAGTAAAACTATAGGACTATTATTTTTCCTGCTGTTTTCATATACGCTATTTGCTACACTATATATATTTTGAATACTTTCTTTCACTAGCTTTCTTTCATCTTCTGTAGCTTGTTCTAATATGATATTAGTAGCAAACTCAGGCGGAATATTTTCCCCTGTTTGAAGATTCATAGATCCTACCACTTTTTCAGGAAACATACCATTAGTTAACTTGATATGAAAAACTCTGTCTGGATATAATTTATGGATTCTTTCCGTTTTACCAACGCCGCTGGCCCCGATTAAAAGCACGCTTTCTCTATTGTCTATCCAATTTTTTATCATTTCTGATTGGGTCATCTTCACTCTTTCACTGTTTGGAGTGTTGTCATTATTGTAAATTTCTAGCCTTGTTTTTTTAGCCATAACCTTTACCATCCCTTCATTTATTATATTTATATAATAGCATAACTCACTTACTTTTTCAATACCCAATATTTTTGAAAATTCCCTATTGACTTTTTCTTTTTTTGGGTGTATAATATCATCATAAGGAAGGTGAAATTATGGAAAACAATAAATTAAATAACAATGAAAAAACTGGAGATTTTGCAAAATTAGTAGAATACGAAGTATTCCAAATCAATGCAGATGAAAATCTTGTAATATTTATTTCAGATGGTAAATTTTTAACTAAAGAACTTTCTAATGGTGAAGACTATGCTAATAAAAACGTTTTAATTAAAGACGGCAAAGCAGTTCTAAATGGTCAAACTCTTAAATTCTTTGAATATAAAGGAGATTTATATATGGGTTCATCGTTTGAATATGAAGGTGATTTATATATAAACACGTCTAGTGAAATCAGTAATAATTTCTTAAAAAACAACAAGATAGCAACAGCTGAAACTGTAGTCGCTCCAGGAAAATTAAAAGTAAGCAGTAAAATTTTTGAAGATAAAAAAATAGCAACAGCTGAAACTGTAGTCGTTCCAGGGAAATTAAAAATAAGTAGTAAAATTTTTGAAGAAGTGGAAGAAGAATTAGAAAGATAATTTTAAAAGGTGAATATTCACCTTTTTTTTCATGTTATATACTTTTTGATTTGCACTATCTCTTTTAGTAATATATAATGAAGAAAAGGAAATATATGATGAAGACTAAAATACTTAAGAATATTAAAGAAGGTGCAGCACTTATAAAAAAAGGAGAATTAGTAGCATTTTCTACCGAAACAGTTTATGGATTAGGTGCGAACGCTTTAGATGAAAAAGCTCTTGAAAAAATTTTCATAGCTAAAAATCGCCCCCAAGACAACCCTTTGATTTTGCATTTTTCTAATGTGAAAGATATGGAAAAATATATCAAGGTGACTAATGATACTCAGCTGAAATTAATGAAGCTTTTACCTGCTCCGCTTACTCTTATTTTCGATAAGACAGAGCTAGTTAATAGCGTGGCTAGTGCTGGATTAGATACAGTAGCTGTCAGAATACCTGAAAGTAAACTAGCTAGAAAATTAATAAAAGAAGTAAACTCCCCAGTAGCTGCGCCCTCAGCTAATATTTCTACCCGCCCTAGCGGCACTACATATAAAGATGTGCTAGCTGACTTTGACGGAAAAATAGCAGCTGTAATGAAAGGAAAACCTGCCAGCATAGGCGTGGAAAGCACAGTAGTAGACGCTCGCTCTGGCGTGGTGAAAGTACTGCGTTTAGGTGGATATAGCGTAGAGAAACTGGCTGAAGAATTTAATGTAGAGATAGCTACTGACCCTAAAGAAAAAATAGCTTCACCTGGAACTAGATACAAGCACTACTCTCCTAAATGTAAATTTACCACATTTAAACAAGGTGAGGATATGGTGAAAAATATTTTAGACTACTCTTCCACTTGTGAACATAGTCATATTATATTTTGTAAGTCAGAAAATGCTAAAAAATATGCAGGGAAAAATATTCATAAATTAGGCAGCAGCGATAAAGAAGTGGCAGCGAATATATTTTCCGCTATGAGATTAGCTGAGAACACTTTCGATGAAATCCTTTGTGAAGAGTTTAATGATATCGGTTTATATAAAGCGGTTAACAATAGAATTAAAAAAGCTAGTGGGGAAAATTAAAAAACTATTCATATGCTTATAATTAAATTTTGACAAAAAGATAACTATGGTGTATACTATCCTAGTTAAAAAAATTAGAGGTGAAAAATGGCTAATATTTATAAATATTATAAAGAAAGGTTGATAGAAGTATCAGGAAGAAACAGAAGTTTATTCGCTAAGAAAATAAGTAAGAAATTCTCTTATGATTTAGGCGAACTTTTTTCTGGCGATGAAAAAGAAATAGATAATCTATTAGAGTTTTTATGGAAGAATAAAAAACATAATTACACTATTATAGGAAAAGAGCATAAGGCGAGAATTTTCGAAAATTATAATGTAGCGGACAAGGTAAGGAAGCTAGAAAAAGATAATTCTAAAATGAGCGTTCAAGAAGCAAGAAATGAAAATCTTAGAAGAGAAAGAGTGAAGCGTGAAGAAGTGAAGAAAGAAATTTCGCGGCAAGTTAATAGACTGAAAACTTTAAAGCGTGAAATGGAAGAATATGCTAAGGAAAGCGGAAAGTATGAATTATTCTTAGGATATCCATTCGTAGAAGGCAGCCTAGGAAAAGATATGCTGATCAAAGCGCCCCTTCTTCTTTTTCCTATCAAAATAAACATAGAAGATGATAGCACTTGTAATATAGAAATTAAGTCAGATGAAAATATTCAAATCAATAAAGTTTTCGTTTTAGCTTACGCTAAGCATCATAAGCTTAAGATAGACGACATCGACCTTGATTGCACAGGAACATTGTCATCTAGATTTAAAAGTGTTGAAAGCGTTATCTCATATCTAGAAAGTTTCGGATTCGATCTAAAGCCTAAACTTGATGGCAGCTTTTTAAACTATGATTCTGCCCCTGAAGTAAAATATGACGGAGTTTTACATATAAAGAAATATGCTGTTCTTGGAAGATTTCCTTTAGCTAATAGTATTTATAATGACTATAATAAACTAGAGAAAAAGTTTTTGACCACGGAAGCGATAGATGAATTAATAAAAAACAAAATTCCTAAAAAAATCAAAAAACCGAACAAAAAGCTATATACTATCAGCCAGTTAGACTATGCCCAAGAAAAAGCGATAGAGAATATCAATGCTAATGGTAATGTAGTTATATACGGCCCTCCTGGAACAGGAAAGAGCCAGACGATAGTAAACGTGATCACAGACGCCCTTACTAAAAACAAAAGAGTGCTAGTGGTAAGCCAGAAAAAAGCGGCTCTTGATGTGGTGTATAATAGGCTAGGAAAAATGGAAAACCAAGCCATGTATCTAAACGATCCTGAAAAAGATAAAATGGCTTTTTATGACAGAGTAAAAAGCAAGCATCATGAACAAGTCATAGATAGTGAAACTGACTTCGAAAAAATATATGCGAACATTGACCAATCACTAAATGTAGAAATAGAAAGACTAGAAAACATATCTAATGTCATGTTCCAAAAGCTTCCATTTGGACTCACTCTTCAACAAATGTACGCTAACAGTAGCCTTATAGGAAAAAACAGTTTAGATTATCTAATATATAAAAACTTACAAAAAAACGATGCTCTAATGAAGCTGAATTATAATGAACTTAATCAAACCATTAGACTGATTACTGAAAAGAACAAGACTGATCTTTACTTTAAACACATCATGCTAAAAAGTGGAAATCCACTGATTTCGCATGTGAAGAGTAATGTAGATACTCATACACTTAACACAGCTAAAACATTATTACAAAAAGCTTTAAACAAAAAGAGAATAGTTCCGTTTAATATAAACAAATTCCCTAACGGCAGAAAACTACTTCCCTTTTATTTAGAAAGTAAAATCACTGACAAAAAGCAGATAGAGCCTGTAGTGAGAGCTATATGTAAAATAGA
>CAYJMU010000056.1:1842-5846 GCA_964371605.1 uncultured Lachnospiraceae bacterium | reverse complement strand
ATGCCGAACTCTTTTACCATTACCTTAGCATATTTAGTAGCTTGTTTGATGTCACTACTAGCTCCTGAGGTAATATCCTTGAACTTGATCTCTTCTGCTATTCTTCCACCCATGAATACAGCTATCTTGTCATTTAATTTATTTTTAGATATGAACTGTTCATCATCTTTAGGCCTACTCATAGTATAGCCACCAGCATTCCCTCTAGGCACTATGCTGATTTCATGAACCACATCACTATGCTCGAGTAAATGCTCAAGTATAGCATGCCCACTTTCATGATAAGCGGTGATTAACTTATCTTTTTCAGTTAGCACCCTACTCTTCTTTTGTGGCCCTAATGAAACTTTATTAACCCCTTCATTAATGTCATTCATATTAATTACCACTCTAGAGTCACGCGCCGCAAATATCGCCGCTTCATTTAGAATGTTAGCTAAATCAGCACCACTGAACCCTACTGTCAATCTAGCTATATCTTCTAATTTAACATCTTCACCTAACATTTTGTTTTTAGAGTGAACTTTTAAGATAGCTTCTCTACCTTTAGAGTCTGGTAAATTTACATATATTTGTCTGTCGAATCTGCCTGGTCTAAGTAGTGCTGGATCTAATACATCCGCCCTATTAGTAGCTGCCATAACTATCACGCCAGTGTTCCCTTCAAAGCCATCCATTTGAACTAATAATTGATTAAGAGTTTGCTCTCTTTCATCATTACCGCCGCCAAGTCCTGCACCACGTTGTCTACCTACAGCATCGATTTCATCTATGAATATAATACAAGGTGAAGTCTTATGCGCTTGCTCGAATAAATCTCTTACCCTGCTAGCACCCACACCTACGAACATTTCTACGAAGTCAGAACCACTTATTGAATAGAAAGGAACATTACTTTCACCAGCTATAGCTTTAGCTAGTAGTGTCTTACCTGTTCCAGGAGGGCCTACTAATAATACACCTTTAGGTATTTTAGCACCTGCGTCATTATATTTTTTAGGATTTTTCAAGAAATCAACTATTTCAGCCATTTCTTCTTTCTCTTCTTCGCTACCTGCCACATCAGTAAATCTTACACTGCTATTAATTACTGTTCTAGCATTAGTTTTCCCAAATCCACTATTTTTGTTATTCATGCCTATCACTACGCGGATGATTAATACTCCTACTACTAGAGTGATTACTATCATAAGTATAGGAGTAGCAGTTTCTATCCAATTAGTAGGAGTAGGCTGCCAATCAGTTGAAATAGCTTTCCACTCAGCTGATGGAGTTTCTATAGCGTTATATTCAGCCACCTCATCCATCAAGTCTTCGAGCGCTATGCTAGACAATACTAAATAAGCATCTGATTGACTTCCTTTTTGAAAATCTTCTAAGCTGATTTCAGAATCACGGAACAAAATATATACTTCTGTCCCCACGCCCTTCATAGCTTGAACCTTGTTTTCTTCCACCATAGTCACAGCATCGCCGTACTCTACTTTTTCGCCATGCTTATCAGCACTATATAAATAAAACATACCGAAAACTAAAAGAATCGCTATGAGTCCTATTAAAAAACTAGAAATTTTACTTGATTTTTTCATTTTACCTCCAAAGATAATTTAACTTAATTAGCATACCATAAATGGAGATAAAAGACAATTATTTTTTCAAAAATAGTCATCAAATCTACCATAAAGCGCAAAGGATGCTATATAACTACTTAAAATGATTTTTTCTCTATTTATTTTTAGTTTCTCTGCTTGATTGATAGCAGATAGATAAAAACCTTTATGCATAATTTTTTTAGATGAGGCGATACTTAGTATAGAATTCTTGAATATTAGAGTTCCGATTTTTCTATCACTAATCATAGAATCTAACACTAACACATCATACTTGTCCCTGTTTTCCTCGAAATAATCTAAAACGACATCTATATTTTTCCTATTAACAGAAAAATTATCACCCCCTAAAACATATTTTTCCTCTTTCCAAATATGCTTTAAAAAGTAGGCAACTAGCGGCCCAAATGAATCTTCTATCACCTCGCTATCACCTAAACATAAATATACTCTTTTCTTTTTAGAAATATTAGTCATAAATGATTATGTCCAAATTTGAAATTTAATATTGCCATTTTTGTCATTTTATAGTATAATGATTACAAGGAGAAAATACTATGCCAATTATTGATATTATTGTATTGGTATTACTAGCTATATTCGCCATAGTAGGACTATTTAGAGGATTTTTTAAATCCGTTCTAGGTCTGGTGACTAATTTCGCTAGTATTATCATAGCTATGTTTTGTGCAAAGCCTGTAGGCGCACTTTTAAATAGCTGGTTTAAACTTGGTGGAACTATAGGTAATCAGATAGAAAAAGGCATACTGCCTAACCTGCCTGAAATTACCACTAGCATGACTAAAGATCAAGTAGTAGACGCATTAGACGCTGTAGGTGGCAGCACTAAACAGCTTAAATACTTCCTAGGTGAAGGGCCTTATACCAGCACCACTCAATTAGCTGACCAATTAGGTAATACTATAGGCAGCATCATAGTGATGGTTATAGCCGCGCTACTAGTTTACGCTCTAATCAGAATCGTAGTAGCCATACTTAGAAAAATATTTTCTAATGCTACAGCTAGCAGCTCACTTGCTTCAGGTATAAATAGAATTTTAGGCTTAGTATTCGGATTACTACAAGGCGCATTAATTATATTCGTTGTATTCCTTTTAGTATATTTCATTAGAGGCGTGCCATTGATAGGAACGCTGGTAGAAGACACTATAACTAACTCTACCATTACTAAATGGATGTGGGATAATAGCGCTAAACTTATTCAACTCATTATAGGAAAAATAGATTTCAATGCTCTAGTGGCTGGAATGTTTACAGCATAAAAAAAACGACGAAAGTCGTTTTTTCTTTTCAATCTATTTCTATAATTAAAAAAAGGCGATTGCCTTTTTTTAATTATTACTCTTCAGTAGTAGTTTCCACTTCTTTAGCTTCTACTTCCACCACTTCTTTTTCTACCTTCTTTCTGATAGTAGGAAGAGATGGTTTATTATTCTTCTTAGATTTTCTAGTCACTATGAAGTAAGTAGTAATACCAGCTATGATAGCTAGAGCTAAGATTATAAGAATGATTTCCCATACTTCGCCAGGTATTATTTCATTACTTTCATCAGCTAATACTAAGAAAGTCTTAGTAAGAGTCTTGCTATTACCTGCATCATCACGAACAGTGAATGTCACAGTGTATTCGCCTGAAGTAGTTAAATTATATTTATAAACACCATTATCTACATCGCTTTCATCTTCATCATAGTAAACTGTTCCTTCTGGTCCAACTATACTAACTCTGATTTTTCTAGCACCATTAATAGTATCTTCGAAGTCTATAACATCATCATTGTCATCTTTAACAGTGATTTTCTTAAGGTCGATAGTTAAAATGTCATTTAAGTTTTTATCTTCAGTGATAGTTTCCTCTATAACATCTACATTGATATTAGGAGCCACATGGTCACCTACTTTGATTTCCTTAACTATTTCAGAAACATTACCTTCTGTATCTATAGCATAGTATTCTACAGTATAAACGCCTTGTTTTTCTAAAGTAATTTCATAGCTAGCAGCAGCGCCGCTTTCATTTAATACTTCTTCATTTTCAGAATCTTTTATAACTATATATCTGTCTGCTATACTACCAGAACCTACTAATACACCATCTTCAGTGTGATTATCATTTACATTGAAACCAGGAACTGTGATTTTGTTAGTATTAACTTCACCTTCTTCAAACTCTACCCAAGCTACATTGTTCGGGAAGTCTACTTCAGGATTAATAGTGATAGTAGGAGCAAGTGTATCTTCTACTGTTAAAGTATAGTTAGCACTTACTGCTTGTTGGTTAGCGCTATCTACGCCAATATATTGGAATACATATTCGCCAGCTACATAAGAAGTGAATTCTAATGTAGTAGGATTAAACTGGTAATCACCTGA
>CAYJMU010000056.1:0-1832 GCA_964371605.1 uncultured Lachnospiraceae bacterium | reverse complement strand
ATTTTCGCTTACTAATTTCATTTTAGTGATGCCAGCGTTTTCGATTAATACGCCATCATCATAAATTTTAGCTTCTGGAAGGAATAAGCTTTGACCTACTTCTGCACTGCCTATCCAGTTTTCAGGACCAACTACTACAGGAGCTACGCTGTCATTGATTACTAAATTAAATGCTTGAGCAAATAAATTATTGTTTCCGTCCACTACGCTGTAAACTACAGTATAGTTTCCCTTCACAGTAGAAACGAACTTAGCACCATCTACAACTAGTGTAGTAGCATTAGTTAAAGTAGTAGTAGTTCCGTATACATCTAATTCTTTTCCATTAGCGTCATATACTTTTACATTACCATTAGCATATATAGCTAAATTATCATCAAAAGCGATAGCTGGTAAAACTATTTCTTCATTTTGAGTAAATCCGTTTACAGTTAGTAATAAGTCCGCGCTGATATCATTTAAATTCATGCCCGCATTTAGTGTTGGAGCTAAAGAATCAGCTATATCGCTAGCTTTAAGAGTGTAAGATTCAGTAGTCATATTACCATTATCATCAGTAGCTTCCACATTTAATTCTATTTCGTTAGTGAACGCTGGAACTGTGAATGAATATTTTTCATCTTCATCATCTAATTGAATAGCTATTTCATTAGTATCACCATCTACTGTATAATATACATTTAATTCTGGTCTTTCATCTGAAATTTCGCCTTCATCATCATAATCTCTCACTACTGGAGCAGTGAACGATATTTCTTCACCTTCTTTTACATATCCCTTGATATAAGGCATATCTATTTCAGGGCCTACAGTATCAGAGAATGAATCTTTCACTTCTACACGTATTCTACTTTAGTAGTAGTAGAATCAGCTTCATTATCTTTAGCTGTATATTCTATAGTATATGAACCTGTTCTAGTGAATTCATAGTCAATAGCTGCATTAACATTAGCAGTAGTTAACCCTGAATCAGTATCAGTAGTTCCATCTGGGAATATGATTTTTCTAGAAAGAGTCAGTTCACTAGGACTGTTAGCATCATAAGCATCAGTAGCAAATACTGCAGGAATACTTACAGTAGTGCCCTTAACTACCACGCTAGGTATAGCGTAAGCCATACTTTCAGGAGCAGTGATAGTATCCATATCAGCAGTCACATAATCAGCAGACGCATAAGGCGTAGGAGAAGATGTATCGCTAGTATGAATAGTATAAGTTTTCACTACATCTTCAGTAGAATAGAATGAAGATAAAGTGTAAGTGATTATATAGCTGCCATTTTCTTTAGTATTTTTAGAAGGAGTGAATGTAAATCCATCTAAATCAGTAGCAGTTAAGTCTACATATTTAGATTTATCACCATTAGCATCAGCAGGAATATATTCGATTTTAATATCATTGAAAGTTTCTACTTCATTGCCTGATTCACTATCAGTAAGAGTGTATGAAGGAAGATTAGTTTCTTTCATATGTTCGAATGCTTTAGGCATATTGAAATCTAAACTTGTTTTCCATTCAGCATCATCTAACCATTCTATATCTCCAGCCATGATATTGAAATCTTCTCTCACTTTAAGTAAAGAATTTCCTGCATGAGAATAAACATAGTTAACATTATAATTACCTATTTTGTTAATAGTGAATGAATTATCAGTTAGAGTGACAACAGCGCCATCAGGATCAGTCACTGTAATCACAGTATTAGCCTTCACATCACTTTCACTCACTTCATCACCTTCGCCATCAGTCACTACAGGGTAAGGTAAAGTCACTACGCTACCTTCTTCTGCTAATTCAGGAATGATTTCTGATTTATTATAATCGAATTCTAA
>CAYJMU010000055.1:4405-5856 GCA_964371605.1 uncultured Lachnospiraceae bacterium | reverse complement strand
GTAAAAAAATTCATAGAATTAGCTACTTTTCCTAAAGGACTCGGATTTAGTTTTAGAAATATAGCATTATCTACTTGCGGCATAGTAGACAAAATTTATCAATTAGCTGATGATGGACTAAATATAATGTTAACTATCAGTCTTCATAATCCTTTCGATGAAGAGCGTCAGAGAATCATGCCTATAGCTAGAGTTAGCACTGTGACAGAAATTATGAGGGCTTGTAGATATTTTGAAAACAAAACTGGCAGAAGAATCATGATAGAATACACCGTCATCCGCGGAGAAAATGATACTGATAAGCATGCTAAAAAACTGAAGAATGTTCTTACTGGCATGAATGCTATAGTGAATGTTATCCCCCTCAATATAGCAGGTGAAGATAATACTAAAAATAGGCAAGCTGCATATAGCTTTTTAGAAAGATTATTAAATATAAAAGTGAATGCTAGTTTAAGAAGATCGCTTGGAAATGATATTTCTGGTGCTTGTGGTCAATTAAAAGAAAAATATGAAAAACCTAAATAAGGAGAAAACATGATATACCTAGACAATGCCTCTACCACTAAAGTAGACGAAAGATTAAAAGAATTATTAAATGACTGCTTTTTTGATAATTATTTTAATCCTTCTGCTATATATAGTAGTGGAAAAAAAGTAAGTGATAGTATAAAAAATGCTCGTGAAAGTGTAGCGAGCATACTTAAAGTGAAAGCTAATGAAATTTTATTTACTTCATCAGCTACAGAAAGCAATAATTTAGCTATTTTAAGCACGCTTACTTCTAATATGAAACATGAGTATATGTTTTCTCATTATGAGCATCCTAGCGTATATAATGTAGCTCTAAAGCTAAAAAATGACGGTCATATTGTAGTATTTTTCGACCCAAATGATGAAGATGATTTCTTAAGCAAAATAAATGAAAATACTAAACTTATTGCCTGTATGTGGGTGAATAATGAAACAGGTGAAATTTATGATATAGCTAAACTTTCTAAATTAGCTAAGTCTAAAAATGCTAAGCTTCATTTTCATTCTGACGGTGTGCAAGGCTTTACTAAGCTTGGTATTAATATTTCTGCGGCAGACATAGATTCATTTTCTATAAGTGGACACAAGATCAATGCCCCTAAAGGAATCGGTGCGTTATACTTTAAAAATACTGCCAAAATCAAACCACAATTTTTAGGCGGTGGACAAGAAAGTGGCCACAGAAGTGGAACTGAAAATGTGGCTGGCATAGTGAGCCTTGGAAAAATTGCTTCACTTAAAAATGAAAAAATGGAAGAAAATTTTTCATATATAAAGAAATTAAATACTCTTTTCTATGAAAATATAAAAGCAGAAAATCTGCCTTTATATTTTCATTCTTTAAAAAGCGCTTCACCTTATATTATAAACTTCTCAGTATTAGGAGTAAAGAGCGAAGTGCTACTAAGAGTATTAAG
>CAYJMU010000055.1:0-4395 GCA_964371605.1 uncultured Lachnospiraceae bacterium | reverse complement strand
CCTAAGTGCAGGATCAGCATGTAGTAATAAGAAAAGAGGGAACAGAATTCTAGAAGCTATGAAAATGACTAATGATGTAGTGGATGGAAATTTACGTGTTAGCTTTTCACCTGATAATAATGAAGAAGAAATCATAGAAGCAGTAAAAATATTAACAAATTCAATTAAAAAATTTTTAAACGCTAGTTTAGCATAGGAGAAAATTATGGATAAAATCATATTAATTAGATATTCAGAAATACATCTAAAAGGAAAGAATAGAGGCTTTTTCGAAAAACTTTTACAGAGAAATATTGAAAATGCGGTATCAGCATTCGAATGTAAAGTATCGCGAAGTGCTGGAAGATATTACATTAAAGATATCCAAGAAGCTCATCTTGACAGCATTATAAATTTACTGAAAGATATTTTCGGCATTTATAGCTTTTCTGTAGCTACACAAATAGAAACTTCATTAGAAAATCTAAAAACTTTCGCTAGTAATATAAAATTAGATGAGAACGCTACTTTTAAAATTACAGTTAATAGAGCTAACAAGAATTTCGAACTTGATAGCATGGAGCTAGCTAGAGTGCTAGGCGGAGAAGTGCTGAAAAATAACAAAAATTTGAAAGTGGATTTATTTACTCCAGAACATAATATTTCTTTCGATATAAGAGAAAATGGAGTGACTAATGTATTCGAAAAATCATATATGGGTGCGGGCGGCATGCCAGTAGGTTCAGCAGGAAAGGGAATGCTACTATTAAGCGGCGGGATAGATAGTCCTGTAGCTGGATACCAAATAGCTAAGCGTGGAATGGCAATCAATGGCGTTCATTTTCATTCTTACCCATATACTAGCAATGAAGCTAAAGAAAAAGTAATTTCACTTGCTAAACTGATAAAGCACTATACAGGTAAGAAAAAATTATACATGGTGAACTTTACTAAAATCCAAGAAGAGATACATAAAAATTGTGAATCGTCATATATGATTACTATCATGAGAAGAATTATGCTAATGATCGCTGAAAAAGTAGCGAGAAATGATAATTCTAAAGCAGTGATCACAGGCGAAAGCTTAGGGCAAGTAGCTAGCCAAACGATAGAAAGCATAACTGTCACCAATGCAGCTATGAGAAAAATGCCAGTTTTAAGACCGTTAATTAGCAGTGATAAAGAGGAAATAATACATATATCTAAAAAGATAAATACATATGAAACATCTATACTTCCATTTGAAGACTGTTGCACCGTATTTTTACCTAAATTTCCTATCATAAAGCCCGACCTTGAATTCTCACTAAATGAGGAGAAAAAACTCGATATTACTCAGTTGGTAGCTACAGCTATGAAAAACATTGAAATAATAAAAATATAGTTTGACAAACTCTATAAAAAATGCTATGTTATTAGTAGAAGATTATTTAATCTTACTAATAACATTTTTTTATTATAATACCAAAATATAAAACATAGGGAAGGTGAATATGTATTTAACTAATATGATGTTAGATGCTTTTCCTATCATAATGTCTAGTTTAGCAGCGCTAATCTTAGGTGGCGCTTTAGGGTTTATAAGTTATAAATTGATAAATAAGAACAAAACAAGTAATGCTAAACTTTCGGCGTCTAAAATGATAGAAGATGCATTGACGGAAATAAAAAACATGAAGAAAGAAGCTTCATTAGAAGCTATAGAAGAAGCTCATAAGCTTAAAACAGAAACAGAATTAGAATTAAAAGATAGAAAATTTGAATTACAAAAAATAGAAGATAGACTTCACCAGCGTGAAGACATTATTATATCTAAAGAAAAAAACATAGAAGAGAAATCTAGTAGAATAGATGAAAGATTAAGCTTTTCAGAAAAGAAATTAGCAGAAGCTGATAAATTAAAAGATAGTTATGACAAAAAATTAAATGAAGTAGATGAAACTCTTCAAACCATTTCTAAAATGACTATAGAAGAAGCTAAAAATACTTTAATATCTAAGTATGAAAATGAAGCTAAAATAGAAGCTAGTAAAATAGCTAAAAACATAGAATATGAAGCTAAAGAAAATGCTATGGCTAAGGCTAAAGACATCATTACGCTAGCTGTCCAAAAATGTGCAGCTGAGCATGCTAGTGAAATATGCGTGACTACAGTAGCACTTCCTAATGAAGAAGTGAAAGGGAAAATCATAGGTAGAGAAGGTAGAAACATCCGCTCACTAGAGCAAGCTACTGGTGTAGACCTTATCATAGATGATACTCCTGAAACTGTAGTAATTAGTGGATTCGATCCTGTTAGAAGAGAAATAGCTAGATTAAGCTTAGAAAAACTAATCTTTGATGGCAGAATTCATCCAGGCAGAATAGAAGAAGTGGTAGAAAAAGTTAAACGTGATATGGAAATCACCATAAAAGAAGCGGGCGAGGACGCAGTTTTCCAAACTGAAATCATAGGCCTTCATCCAGAATTAATCAAAACTATAGGTAGACTAAAATACAGAACTAGTTATGGTCAAAACATTTTAAAACACGCTGTAGAAGTTAGTCTTATAGCTGGGTTATTAGCTCAAGAGTTAGGTGCTAATATCATGACTTGTAAGCGTGGCGGTCTTCTTCATGATATAGGAAAAGCCCTTGACCATGAAAGCGAAGGCACACACGTTAGCATCGGCGTAGAACTAGCTAGAAAGTATAAAGAAAGTGAAGCCGTGGTTCATTGTATAGAAGCACATCACTTCGATGTAGAATTTAAAAGTTTAGAAGCTATCATAGTCCAAGCAGCTGATGCTATCAGCGGAGCTAGGCCAGGTGCTAGAAGAGAAAACTTAGAAAATTATATCAAGAGATTAGAACAGATAGAAAGCATTACTAAAGATTTCAAAGGTGTAGATAATTGTTATGCTATCCAAGCGGGTAGAGAAGTGAGAGTTATAGTTAACCCTACAGAAATAGATGATGCCAATGCATTCTTCCTAGCTAAAGACATAGCTAAGCGAATAGAAGATGAAATGCAGTATCCTGGTCAAATCAAAGTAAATGTTATTAGAGAAACTAGAAATAGTGCTATAGCTAAATAAAAAGAAAAAGGGAGTGCTCCCTTTTTTTTCATATTTCTAGTTGACAAATTAGTGAATATATAGTAATATAGTATCAGTCGTAGGGAATTAGTTTAGTGGTAAAATAGGGGTCTCCAAAACCTTTGTCAAGTGTTCGATTCACTTATTCCCTGCCAATTTTTTTATTAAGGAAAATAATATGAAAGATATAATCTTATATACTGATGGTGCATGTAGTAATAATCCGGGAAAGGGTGGCTACGGCGCTATTTTAATTTACAACGGCAGTGAGAAAATCATTTCAGGAAATGACCCATATACTACTAACAATAGAATGGAGCTTTTAGCTGTGATAGAAGGACTAAAGGGATTGAAAGAGCCTTGTAATGTCACAGTATACACCGATAGCGCGTATGTATGTAATGCTTTTTTACAAGACTGGATTACTAATTGGCAAGCTAAAAATTGGGTGACGGCTTCTAAAAAACCTGTTCAAAATATTGAGCTTTGGAAAGAACTACTATCGCTCACTAAAATTCATAATGTTGGCTGGGTAAAAGTGAAAGGGCATTCAGATAATCATTATAATAATAGATGTGATGAAATAGCGAGAAATGAAATATTAAAGATCTAAAAAAATGACTACTCTGTAGTCATTTTTTTCATTTTATAAATCTCTTTGTTTAAACACTATATAAGCAGGCACCATGAATGCTGACATTGTAAGTAGTCCGCCTGTAAAGCTTAACCAGAAATTAGATGTTCCTACCACTGGAGGATATAAGAATGTAGATAATACGCCGCCCGAGGCAATATCACTAAACCCATTTCCAAAATATTTAAATAAGTTTACATTAAATGGTGTAAATATATTTATTAAATTAGAAGTAGTTTCGGATACACTTATGAATCCTAATACTAATGATAAGAAGTATACTAACATGCTAACTGATATAGTAGCAGGTACATTTTTCACTAAAACGCTTAAACTGAATGCTATAGTGGTAAAGAACATAATCTTGAATAGGGCGGTGAAGAAATAAATCAATATCGCACCTAAATGAGAGATAGTAAATACGCTAGTAGCATTGAACACTAGTAAAATTTCATTTACAGGAATCCCGAACATTATAGCCCCAGCTATAAAACTAGCTATAGTAGAAACTATCAGTATAGTGAGTCCTAAGAAGCATAATGCAAAATATTTAGCTGTAAGAATTTTCCATCTCTTGATCGGTCTGATTAAAAGTTGCTTCATAGTTCCATTAGCATATTCGCCAGCAACTAAGCTAGCTGCCGCTATGATTAAGAATATAATAATAATGAAACTAAATAATTCTATAGCATAAAACATAAAGTC
>CAYJMU010000054.1:4747-6651 GCA_964371605.1 uncultured Lachnospiraceae bacterium | reverse complement strand
ATAAGTTACTTTATAATTTTTAATTAAACTTATATGTTATAAAATTTAGCATTAGTTTATTTGAAATTTATATGGTAGCTTGATTTTTACACAGCCTCCGGAATTATCACATTTTAGAACTAAACAAATAAAAAATGGCAATTGCCATTTTTTTAAGCTTACAAACTTTTTAAAAAAATGTATATATTGTTTTATTTTTTTAAATATTTATGATATAATAACTATATTTGATAAGGAAGGGAAAAATGCAGGAAAAAGAGTTTGGTGATCAAGTCATTGATTTAGACAGGAAAATAAAAGTTTTAGCTGAAAACTTGAATGAAAAGCAAAGCTTTATTTCTAACGAACTAAGAGTGCTTAAGGTGATTAATGATAGAAAGCTAATAAGTCCTACTTCTTTAGTTATGGCGGTAGGCATAGTGAAATCTAATTTAAATATTATATCTAAAAAAATGATTGAAAGTGGATATATTAGTAAAAGCACGGACAGTTTTGACGGCAGAATAATATATTATAGTATCACAGATAGTGGAAGAAAGCATTTAAAAGAAGCTTCCCAAAAAATAGAAAAAAATATAAAAGCTAAACTAGATAGTGATGAGATCGAAAAATTTAATAAAGCGGTAGTTGCATTATTACAAAGCATAAATAAAATATAAGGAGAGAGATATGTTAAAATTTTTTAATACTATTTCAAGAAAAAAAGAAGAATTTAAAACTTTAGACGGATCTAATACGGTTAGAATGTATTCTTGTGGGCCTACAGTTTATAGCTATGCTCATATAGGAAACTTCAGGGCGTATATATTTATGGATATTTTAAGAAGAACATTAAAGTTAAATGGGTATAGTGTGAAGGGAGTGATGAATATCACAGATGTGGGGCATCTTACTAGTGATGCGGATGAAGGTGAAGATAAAATGGAGATCGCAGCTAAAAAAGCGAACAAAACTCCTCTAGAAATAGCAGAGTATTACACTTCAGTTTTCTTCAAAGATTTAGCTAAACTTAATGTAGATAGTCCTGAAATGACACCTAAAGCTACAGAGCATATAAATGAAATGATAGAATTTATAAAAGGCTTAGAGGCTAAAGGCATCGCATACAATGTGAATGGAAATGTTTATTTCAATGTAGCTAAATTTCCGGCATATGGAAAATTCAGCGGTATTGATTTAGAAAATCAAAAGGCGGGTGCTAGAATATCTGTTAATAGTGAAAAGATCAATTCTTATGACTTTGCTCTATGGATCAAGGCGCCAGAAAATCATATAATGAAATGGGAAAGCCCATGGTCAATAGGTTATCCAGGTTGGCATATGGAATGCTCGGCGATGAGTAAGAAATATTTAGGTGATGAGTTCGATATTCACACTGGTGGGGTAGATCATATACCTGTTCACCATGAAAATGAGATAGCCCAAAGCGCAGCACTAAATGATAAAAATCATGCTAAGTATTGGATGCATTGTGAATTTTTACAAGTAGATAATGGTAAGATGAGTAAGAGTTTAGGAAATTGCTATACTATAGATGAGTTAGAAGAAAAAAGGTATGAAGCTCTAGATTATAGATTTTTCGTTCTAAATGGTAATTATAGAAAGAAGCTTAATTTCACATTCGAAGGATTGAATGCAGCTAAAGTGGGTAGAGCTAGATTATATAAAATCATTAGACAGCATAAAAATGCTGAGATTAAAGAGTATAATGATGTGATAAGTAGCGCGAAAGAAGAATTTATTGCCGCCATAAATGATGATATGAATACGCCCATGGCTTTAGGGGTGTTATTCACTCTTTTAAAAACTGAAGAGAAAAACAGGGCGATTTATGATCTTGCGGTAGAGCTAGATGAAGTTCTTGGACTAGATATAAAAAAAGAAACAGAAAAAGAAATAAAAGA
>CAYJMU010000054.1:1423-4723 GCA_964371605.1 uncultured Lachnospiraceae bacterium | reverse complement strand
CCTGAAGATATAGTGAAGTTAGCGAAAGAAAGATTTTCTGCTAAGAAAGAAAAAAACTTTTCTAAATCAGACGAGATAAGAAATCTACTTTTAGAAAAAGGATATGCTATAGCTGATAGAGCAGATGGCTATGATATAAAAAAGGTATAAATATGAATTTAAAAAAAGAAGATCTAAAAGATTACAATGTTCTAGCATTTGCATTTTTAGGCGATGCTGTTCATTCTCTTATCATAAGAGAGAGATTAGTGTCAGGCAGCAAGGTGAAGGCAGGGAAATTACACTCAGAGGCCACCAGCTATATCAAGGCGGCAAGTCAAGCAGCCATGCTAGAAAAAGTGATGAGTCTTTTAGATGAAGATGAAGAGAGAATAGCTAGGACGGCTAGAAATGCTAAGAGTAATAATATTCCTAAAAGTAGTAATTTAGCGGAGTATAAAAAGAGTACAGCTTTCGAGGCGGTGCTAGGATATAATTATTTGTTAGGAAATATAGATAGAATTAAGTTTCTAATAGAAGAGGGCGAGAAATGCAAATAGAAGGAAAAAATGCTTGTTATGAGTATTACAGGTCAGGAAATAACATAAAGAAAGTTTTGATGGATAGAAATTATTCTGATAATAAAAAAGATGAAATGATGAAGTTTTTCCGTGAAAGAAAAATAGTTTTAGAAATAGTAGAGAAAAACATTTTAGAAAAAATGAGCAAAACAGGAAAGCATCAAGGAATTATCTTTTTGGTGCCAGAATATGAATATTTTGATTTCGATGAAATGGTGAGTGATCTTACTTCTTCCGCTAAGGAAAATGAACTTATCATAATATGTGATTCTATAGAAGATCCGCATAATCTTGGGAGCATTATTAGAACGGCAGAGTGCGTGGGCGCTAGGGGTGTGATAATATCTAAAAATCGTTCAGCGCAAGTAAATGAAACGGTAGTAAAAACCAGTGCGGGCGCGGCTAGTCACTTAGATGTGTGTAGAGTGTCTAACATAAATGATGCGATCAGGAAGCTGAAAAGTAGTGGCGTATTCGTATACGGATTAGAGGCAGATGGTCAAAATATGAGCAGAACTAACCTGACTGGAAAGACTGCTATAGTGGTAGGTAGTGAAGGTTTCGGGCTTAGCAAGCTCACTAGAGAACTATGTGATGATGTGATCAGTATAGATATGTTCGGGAAGGTGAATAGCCTGAATGCGAGTATAGCTAGTGCTGTGATAATGTATGAGTATGTAGCTCAGTGCAAAAGAAAAAAATAGAGGAAAAAAGAATTGGACAGAGAAGAAATAGATATAATTAATAAGGCTAAGGCTGGAGATAAATATGCTATAGATAGAATATTTAAAAGTTATACGGCGATGATTCATAAGCTTAAGAATAAATATGCTCCGTCACCAAATGATGAAAACGAATTTATTCAAGAGGGAAACATCGCACTTTTTCGTGCAATACTAAAATTCGACACTTCTAAAAATATGAAATTCTCTACATTTTTGTTTACCTGCATTAATAACGCTATGATTTCTCTGATCAGGCAAAAATTTTCTAAAAAGAAAACTCTATACAATGAAATGATATTGTCAGGAGATGTGGATGATGATATAGATGCTAATTCTCTAGTAGATGTGAACTTTTCTACGCCAGAGATGGAAGCTATAGAAAAAGAAAGAGAAGAAGAGATAAAAAGTGAGATAGAAAACACGCTTAGTGATAAAGAAAAGGATATTTTGAATGAGTATTTAGCTAATCATTCATATAAGAAAATAGCAGATAATTTAGGCATATCAGTGAAAAGCGTGGAGAACGCAATAGGTAGGATAAGAAAAAAATTAAAATATTTGCTTTGAAATTTAAATCACTTGTTTTTTAAAAAAATAAGTGGTAAGATATACATAGGAAATTTAGTATAGGAGAAAATGCGATGAGCTATATCAGTTTATACAGGAAGTATAGACCTAGTGGGTTTGATAATGTGATAGGTCAAAATCATATAGTCACCACTCTTAAAAATCAAATTAAAAGTCAAAATATTACGCACGCTTATCTTTTCAATGGGACTAGAGGTGTAGGTAAAACTAGCACGGCTAAAATATTTTCTAAAGCTGTGAATTGTTTAGATCCTAAAGATGGTTCTCCGTGTGAAAAATGTGCGAGCTGTGAGGCTTTGAAACTGCCTTCTAATATAGATGTGGTGGAAATAGATGCGGCTAGTAATAATAGAGTGGATGAGATAAGAGACCTTAGAGAAAAGGTGAAGTACTCGCCAGTCAATGTTAAGTATAAAGTATATATTATAGATGAAGTGCATATGCTTACTGATAGTGCATTCAATGCTCTATTAAAGACACTTGAAGAGCCGCCTGAATTCGTAATATTTATATTAGCCACTACAGAAGTGCATAAGCTTCCTGCGACTATACTTTCTAGATGTCTGAGGCTGGATTTTAAGGAAGTTGGTGAAAGTGAGCTTTTTCAGCATATTAAAAAGATAGTAGAAAAAGAAGGCGTGAAATATGAAGATGCCGCTCTTAGATTAATAGCTAGAACGGGTGATGGTAGTGTGAGAGATGCGTTAAGCGTTTTAGATATGGCTATAAGCTATACTAATAGAGATTTATCACTTGATAAGGTAAGCGAATCATTAGGTTATTTTGAAAAAGATTTACTAGCTAATTTCTTTAGCAATATATTATCTTCTAATGCAGGTGTCGTTTCTATAATTAAAAAAATCACAGAAAAGGGTAAGAACTTTACAGTATTTAGTAGAGAATGCGTGAAATATCTTAGAGATATGTATATAGTGAAAAATTTAGATTATAATGCTTTACTATCTTTAGGGGAAAGCGAAGCTATGGAACTGAAAAAATTAGCAGACAGCATTTCTAATACTCAGCTAGTTAGCATGATGGAAAAATTCGCGACCCTTGAAAATGAGATGAGATATGCAGTGGATAGTGAACTAACTTTCACTGTAGCTACTCTAAGCGCTATGAAAATAGTAGGTAGTCAACCGCAAGAAATTGAAAGAAAAACAGAAGAAAAAAAATTAGTGCTGAATACTAGCGCTAACCAAAAAAATCTGAAAGTAGAATCGCAGGCAGAAGAAATAGATTCGAAGGCAGAAGGCAAAAAAATATTTGGAAATCTTATAAGAATATTAAGGCAGGAGAAATTCGCAGTGTTATCTAGCATTTGTGAAGAAGTGAATGATGTAAGCATTCTTAGAGATACTATATATTTCCATTTTTCAGATGAAGGAATGATGGAAAATTTCATATCGCCTAATAACAAGACT
>CAYJMU010000054.1:0-1413 GCA_964371605.1 uncultured Lachnospiraceae bacterium | reverse complement strand
TAGGTGTAGATTTAGAAGTGAATGTAAAACTTAATGAATCTAAAAAGAATAAAGAAAACTTTAAAGACGAACTAAGAAATATGTTCGGCAATAAATTGATCATAGATTAAAAAAGGAGAATATAAAATTATGATGAAAGGTTTTGGTGGCGGAAATATGAACGCACTTATGAAACAAGCACAAAAAATGCAAGAAGAAATAGCTAAAAAACAAGAGGAAATCAATAATACAGAAATCACTAGCAGCGTTAGTGGTGGGCTGGTTAAGGTGACTATGAATGGAACTTTCGAAGTGGTGGACATAAAAATAGCACCAGATGCTGTAGATCCTGATGATGTGGAAATGTTAGAAGATTTAGTGAAAGCTGGTCTTAGAGATGCTAAAGAAAAAGTAGAAGCTATGAAAAAAGAGAAAATGGGACAATATGCGAATATGGGGATGCCATTTTAATTAAAAGAAAAATTCAATTTACAAGGAGTTTATGATATATGAATAGAATAGAAATTCTAGAAGTTTTAATTAATTCTTTTTCTAAGCTCCCTGGAGTAGGAAAGAAAACGGCAGAAAAGTATGCTTATTCAGTGATAGGTATGGAATCAGAAGATGTGCGTGACTTTTCTGAAAGTTTAGTGAAGGTGAAAGAGAATATTAAATTTTGTGATAACTGCGGGAACTGGACTAGTGATGATGTGTGCAGTATATGTAAAAGCAGAAGTAGCGAAATTTTGTATGTAGTAGAGCAGCCCAAAGATGTTTTAATATTCGAGAAAATTAAGAAAAATGAAGGGGTGTATCATGTTCTTCATGGGGCGCTTAGTCCACTTAAAAATATAGGTCCGGATGATCTAAATATAAAAAAATTGATAGAAAGAGTGGGGGATGGGAAATATATAGAAGTGATCCTCGCTACATCTACTAGCGTTGAAGGGGAGGCTACAGCTCACTACTTAGCTAAAATTTTATCTCATTTAGGTGTGAAGGTATCTAGAATAGCACAAGGCATATCTATAGGCAGCAGCCTTGAGTATGTAGATGAAGTAAGTTTAGCAAGGGCTATAGATGATAGAAAAATTTTGAACTAGTAAAAAAGCTAACCTATAATAAGTTAGCTTTTTTTTAACATTTTTAAGTATTGACGAATAATAATATAAGAAGAGAAGTTTTTAATTTTGGAGAAAATAGATGTTTAATTAGATGTTTTATGTATTAGCAGCAACTGTTGTTATTGAAGTTTAATCCATTGCATCCGCAGCATGATAATAATAATATGATGAATAACATATTGTCACATCCGCAAGTTAATAATAATATGATTAGTAAGCAGCTGTCGATGCCACCAGTTTGGCAACCATTGCCATGAGTATTGTTATTGTTGAAAAAATTGTTCATAATATATCTCCTTTTTTATTTTTT
>CAYJMU010000053.1:0-6664 GCA_964371605.1 uncultured Lachnospiraceae bacterium | reverse complement strand
ATGCAAACTATCATTTTTGATAAAAGTAAAGTGATATATGGTATACATAATTTGATTACTACGCAAAGACAAGAAAAAATCAATACTACCATACTAGTAGAAGGACAAATGGACGTTTTAAGTTTGAATGCGGCCGGCTATAATAACGTGGTGGCGATACTGGGAACGGCTTTCACAAAATACCACGCTAAGATAATCAAAAGATATACTGAAAATTTAGTAGTATGCCTTGATGGTGATAATGCAGGTGTTAATGCTGCACTTAAAGCTATAGATGTAGCAGCTGAAAGCGGCCTATTAGTTAGAGTGGCTAGTATGCCTGACAAAATGGATCCAGATGATTATATTAAAAAATATGGAAAAGAAAAGTTTGATGACGTGTTAAGAAGTGCGCTTCCTATTAATGATTACAAAATCCAATTATTAGAAAAGCGTAGCGATTTAGTTTCAGCTAATGGGAAAGCTAAATTCGTAGAAGATGCATTAGAGCTTATATCTTCATTTAAAACATTTAGTGAAAGAGATATATATCTTAAAGTGATCAGAGATAAAACTAATGTGAGCATAGATGCCTTAAGAGATAGTTTAAAATCTATGATGAATTTAGATGGTAAACTGATAAAGAAAGAAGATGATATAGTAGAGATTCCTAATAATGTTAAAAATAACAGAGTTTATAATGCAGAACTATTTATTTTAGCTAGCGTGCTACATGAGAAAGAATATGCTAACGCGGATGATGTATTAGGATTCATCACGCCTATATTCAATGTGGCGATAGAAAAGTTCAAAAATGAAAAATCATTAAGTGATGAGAAAATCGTGCTATCAGCATTCAGGGAATCACTAAGTGATGAATCGCTAAATGAAGTATATGAATTTGAGTTCGAAAATTTTAAAGATCATACTACATATTATCATGATTGTTTGAAAAGTTTGAATTTACAAAAACTCAGCGACGAACAAGATTTTTTAATAGGAACATTAGAAAACACTATTGATTTAAATCAAAAACAAATTATCATGAAGAAACTTCAAGAGATTGCTAATAATATAAGAATAACGAAAGAGGGTAAATAATGTTAAAAGAAAAATATTATAATGAGTATAATAAATTGTTAGAAAGAGGCCTGATTAAAGGCGAATTAAGAGAAGAAGACATAGTAGCTAAATTTATTAAATATAATGCTAGCAAGGCTGAGATAGATCATATAGTAGATCTTCTTAGAGATAATGATATAGATATCATTCCTTATACAGCGTTAGATGAAGATGACATGCTTAAGATAGAAAAGTCTATCAGTAAAGCTAGCGTGGATGATGCGGTGAAATCTTATCTGAAAATGATAGGTGAAGTGCCACTGCTTTCTAGTGAAGAAGAAACGATTTTAAGTGAAAAAATGCTAGCTGGTGATGAGAGAGCTAAGAAAAGACTTATCGATGCGAACTGTAGATTAGTGGTTAGTATAGCTAAGAAGTTTAAAGATAAGAGCAGTATGAGCTTTCTTGATTTGATTCAAGAAGGAAATCTGGGGTTAATCAAAGCGGTAGATAAATTTGACCATACTAAAGGGTTTAGATTCTCTACATATGCTACATGGTGGATTAGACAAGCGGTGACTAGATCTATAGCTGATCAGTCTAGAACTATTAGAATACCAGTGCATATGAGCGAAACTATCCAGAAATTAAACAAGTCTAGAAAGAAATTAATGCAAGAATTAAATAGAGAACCTACCTATGAAGAAATCGCAGAAGATTTAGGCATGACTGAAGACAGAGTGGAAGAGATCATGAAGATAGGTCAAGATACTATCAGTATTAATAGTGCGGTAGGTGATGATGATAGTGGAACTACGTTAGGTGATTTCATAGAAGATGAAACTACTAGCAGTCCACTAGATGTAGCTAGCAAAAATCTAAAAAAAGAAAGATTGATGAGCATACTCCAAACTCTTACGCCAAGAGAACAGAAAGTAATAGTGATGAGATATGGGCTAGACACAGGATCACCTATGACGCTAGAACAAGTAGGTAGAGAGTTCAATGTGACAAGGGAAAGAATAAGACAGATAGAGGCGAAAGCTCTTAGAAAATTAAAGCAACCTTCAAGAAAGAAGAAATTAATAGACTAGGAGAGGGATGTTATGAAAAGTATATTAAATTTAGGAAAAAGGCTAGCAAATGTAGTATACATGGCAGAAGACGTGAAGGTGACGGCAGATATTGGTTGTGATCACGGCTATGTGGCAGCAGAGCTGATTCTACAAAACAAATGTAAAAATATAGTGGCTACAGATATCAGTAAATCAAGCTTAAATAAAGCTATTTTGTTCGCTGAAAGCATCAATCTTTCTGAATATATTAGCTTCAGGTCAGGCGATGGTGCTAAGTATATCACGAAGTATGATAAGGTGACTCAAGCTATCATTTCTGGTCTAGGCGGACTAGAGATGATAAAAATATTAAAAGAAAGTAAATTCAAATTCAAATTTTTAGTATTACAACCTATGAGTGATATAGTAGCTGTCAGAAAATATTTGTTAGAAAACAATTATTTTATAGAGTATGATTATATAGTGGAAGAAGATGGCAGATTTTATGATATAATCAAAGCGAAGAAGAAGAAGGCTAATAAACTTAATGAATATGAAATGTATTTCGGTAAAGATAATTTCGATCTTAAAAATACAGACTTCGTAAAATTTTTAAACGCGGAAGAGAAGAAATATGAGGCGCTTAAAGAAAAAATTGGTGAACTTAATGAGCAATATGCCGCCGAATATAACTATGTAAAAAAGGCGATGAGCCTAATAGCAGAAGCTATGGAAAAATATAAAAATTTGCCAGAAAAGAAAAAATTAAAAGTGGATGCTACTAGAGTTTTCACTAAGGAGAATAGAATATGAAAGAATTTTTTGATTACCAAAAAATAGTAGGAGAAAAAAGAGCGCTAGAAAGAAATTTAAAAAATAGCGAAAATAAAATAGCTATGGATAAAGCTAAAAGCGATTTTAATAATATTTACCAAGAAACTAAAAACTTGAATACTACTGCTGAAAAATTGATTGAAAGTTTAGATAAATATAAACAAGTAGCTGAAAAGGGCTTTTCATTAAGTGAAAAAATCATAGCTGAATCTAAAGTAGAAGAAATGGAATATCAAGACTTAAGGGAATTAGACAAAAAAGTTTTAAATACACTTTTAAGCTTAAAGACTTTAGAGCAAAGAGTGACAAATTGTGGTCATAAAATGAATGGTGTCGAATCTAAATATAATGATGCTAAAAAACAAGCGAAAGAAAGTAAAGCTGAATTTATAAATAGCAAAGAAAACTATACTAAAAGTGAAGATAAGGTTTTAGTAGAAATAGAAGAATTAAAGAAAGCTATAGCAGCTAAAGAAAAAACTTTAGACGCAGCTACCCTTAAAACTTTTAAAGAAAAAGTAGAAAGAGGGATTTTTCCAGTATTAGTATCGCTTGGTAGTAATAATGAGTGTAAAGGCTGTGGAGTGTTTCCTCCGAGCGGAACTATAGAGAAACTAAATGCAGAAGGTAAAATCATCTGTGAACAGTGTAGTAGAATCATTGTGAAAAAATAACAAAACTTAAAAATTGCATATCGCAATTTTTTTCATTTATGCCATTTTATTTGCATATTGCATAGCTATTTGGTATAATGTTAAAAATGAGTTATTGGAGTGAAATATGCTTAGATATATACCTAGAAAAACGAAAGTTAAATTAGAATTTTTTAGAGGCGTCACTATCGCTGATATTATTATCGGCATCATAGTGTTGTCAGGATTTGTTGCACTACTCGGTGCGAATTTCGAAAACAATTTTTGGATAGCACTTGCCGAGCTTGCGTTCGGTGTGAGTTTATTCTTGCCGATTAGTGAAGGCGTGAGAATGTATTATGGCGTGGTGCTGTTATATAGATTTTTTGCTTACACTAAAAAGTATAATATTAAGCCTACTAAAAAGGTGGCTGATGTTAAAAGCTTGATCCCTTATAACAAAATCACTGCAGATAAGTTTATTGATTATGGCGATTATTATGGTATGGTAGTGGAAATAAAACCTTTAGAATTTTTCTTATTATCACCAGAAAAACAAAACACACTGATTAGAACATTTATAAGCGTTATTTCTAAAGTAGGCTTATATCAAAAAGCTTCTTTAATCAAAACAAGAAAGCCTATAGTTTATGATAGATATATCTTAAATGATGAATCTAAGTTCGAAACTATGACTGTATCAGTTCTGAAAGGCGAAATGAAAGAAGAAGAATCGGACGCTAGAACTAAAATTTTCGAATCAAGAGTTGGCCAATTAATAGACAATAATGAAAGAAATAGGCAGTTAAAAGATCATTTCTACTTCGTAGTATATGATAAAGACAGAAATAACTTAGAAGCCGTATGTGACAGCGTGGTTAGTAGTTTTATTAATGCGACTATTCCAATTCACGCAGAAGTGTTAAGAGGAAAGGATATAGCAGTATTCTTGAAATCTAATTATGTAGAAGATTTCGATGAAAGAGAAGCTGATAATATGAGTATGAACGGCTTAATGAATTGGTCGATGCCAGAAGAAGTGGAGTTCAAAACTGCATATACTAAAGTGAATGGAAAGGGAGTGAATCACTATGTGATCAAGGACTATCCACTAGCTGTGCCAGATGCATGGGGATATAATATATTTGCTATGCCAGAAACCAGAGTAGCTATGCATTTTTCACCAGTTCAAAGGCTTGAAGCAGAAAAACAAATAGATAAGGCGATTCTTGAAATGGAATCTAAAGCCTTGTATAGCTCTAAAACCAGTAGGCGTATAGAAAATGAAACGCATTTGGAAACACTAAGAAACCTATTAATAGATATTAAAAATAGTAATGAAAATTTATTCAATTGTAATATGATCATATCATGTGCATCTACTATTAAAAAAGAAGTTCGCTCGCTTTTAAGAGAAAGTGGCTTTAAGTATGATGAAATGTTCGGTAGGCAAGTGGACGCTTTCGTCACTGCTAATATAAGCAGATTAGATGTCTGTAAACACACGTTAAGAGGGATTAACACGTCAGCAGTGGCGGCAGTATTCCCATTCATTAGCGGTGCGGTTATGGATGAGGCAGGTTTCTATATAGGCTATAATGAAAATTATGGTGATGTATATATCGACTTCTTTAGACGTGATAATGAAAGAGTTAATAGTAATATGATGATCATAGGTAAGTCAGGTGGTGGTAAATCATTCGCTACCAAAACACTGCTGGCGAATATGGCAGCAGATAATAGTAAAGTGTTTATTCTCGACCCTGAAAATGAATATGAGCCTTTAGCATATAACCTAAAAGGTGATGCTCTGGACGTAGGTACAGGGACGAAAGGACGTATTAATCCATTCCATATAGTTCCTAGTCTTAAAGAAGATGATGGGGCTATAAGCGATGATTATAACGGACACTTACAGTTTTTAGAGCAATTCTTTAGAATAGTTCTAGTAGGTATTAATTCGGACGCATTTGAAAAAATTAATACATTAGTAATAGAAACATATGAGAAAAAAAGAATCAATGCTTCCACTGATTTAGAAAGCTTGAAAGCGGAAGATTTCCCAATATTTGATGATTTATTCGAAACAGTGAAGAAATATTCTAAAACTGAAAAAGATGAATATATTAAGAGAATATATCAAGTAATTGAAATTTACATCGCGAAGTTCGCTTCAGGTGGTAGAAATGCCAATCTTTGGAATGGTCCTACTACACTTGAAACTAAAGAAAACTTTACGACATTCAGTTTCAGAAGCTTATTAAGTAATAATAATAGCGTTCTAGCTAATGCACAAATGCTATTAGTTTTAAGATATTTATTCCAAGAAATCATTAAAAATAGAGAGTATAATAAATTAGCAGGATATAATGAATCTGATCCGTTCAGAAGAAAGGTAATAGTTGCCGTGGATGAGGCGCACGTGTTTATCGATGAAGATAATCCGGTAGCACTTGATTTCATGGAGCAGCTAGCTAAGAGAATCAGAAAGTATGATGGTATGCAAATCATCATTACCCAAAACATTAAAGACTTCGTAGGTAGTGATGCTATAGCTAAAAAATCTACAGCTATCATTAATGCCAGTCAGTTTACTATGATATTCGGTCTTGCACCTAATGATATGAATGACCTTATGGAGCTATATAGAAATGCCGGTGGTATCAATGATGATGAAAAAGATGCCATAGCTACAGCTGCCAGAGGGGAGGCGTTCTTGATTACTAGCCCGAATGCTAGAACGAATGTAAAAATCGTAGCATCGAAAATAGTAAGAGAAATGTTTGAAAAAAAACTATAAAAAGGGATTGAAAAATCCTTTTTTTTATGGTATACTATAAAAGAATAGAGGTGAGTATGAATAATAATAAAAATATGAAAATTTTCGAATTAAGTTTTACTATTTTAGAAAACTGGATAAAAAATGAAAACATTAGCAGTAAAGAAAATTTAGTAAATATAGCTAACAAAGCAGTAGCTATAGCTAAAGAGAAAAAGGATAAGCTTTTATCTGAAGCTTATGATGCAGCACTAGATAGACTAAACGGATTATCACTTGATGAAATTAAGGAAATAAAAGAAGTTTTAGAAGACTAAAAAAAT
>CAYJMU010000052.1:677-6697 GCA_964371605.1 uncultured Lachnospiraceae bacterium | reverse complement strand
ATAGAAAGAAGGCTTGACAAGGGCGTGATAGGTGTGGTAAAGTATGGGTGTAAAGTAGTAGAGCTTTACAGGGAAGGTTATGAGTTTAGATAAAAAAATTAAGCTAGCTAGACTATATGAGTTTTATAGTTCTGCCTTAAGTGATACGCAGAGAGATATAGCGGAAAGCTCTTATATCTTAGATGAAAGTCTTGGAGAGATAGCGTCTAGGCGAAAGATAAGTAGGCAGGCGGTAAGTGATAGTTTAACTAGGACAGAAGTTCAGCTTATGAAAATGGAAGAGAATTTTCATATTCTAAAAAAATACGATAGTATGATTAAGCTGTTAGATGTGAAAAATTTGGACGAAAATATAAAAAAAGAAATATGTAAAATATGGGAGGAATAGTATGCTATTTTCAGGATTAAGCGAAAAGATTAATCATGTATTCAGTAAACTTACTAAACGCGGAAAATTAACTGAACTAGAGATAAAAGAAGCGATGCGTGAAGTCAGAGTGGCGCTATTAGAGGCGGACGTAAACTTCCTAGTGGTGAAAAATTTCATAAAGAGCGTCACTGAAAAAGCTGTAGGCGAAAGAGTGATGAAGAGTTTAACTCCAGGCCAACAGATAATCAAAATAGTAGATGAAGAATTAACTGAGCTATTAGGCTCTAATCAAGCTAAATTAAACATCAGTGCTAACCCGCCTAGTAAATATATGTTGTGTGGGCTTCAAGGCGCGGGTAAAACTACTATGTGTGGGAAGTTGGCTGCGATGCTGAAAAAACAAGGCAAGAAAGTTTTAATAGTAGCGCTAGATATATACAGGCCGGCTGCTATCACTCAGTTAAAAGTATTGTGTGATAAAGTGGGTGTAGAGCTTTTCGAAAAAGGTCAAAACAAAGTGGTGGCTACCGCTAAAGAAGCACTTAAACATGCTAAGAAATATATGTTTGATGTGGTAATATTCGATACAGCAGGTAGACTCCAGATAGATGAAAGCCTTATGACTGAGCTGAAAGACCTGAAAAAAGAAATTGATCCTAATGAAATATTATTCACTATAGATAGCATGACAGGTCAAGAAGGCGTGAATGTGGCTAAGGCATTCGATGAAGACTTAGACATTACCGGCGTGATACTAACTAAGCTAGATGGCGACACTAGAGGTGGTGTGGCTTTAAGTATAAAGAGCGTAGTGAATAAGCCTATCAAGTTCACAGGCGTAGGCGAAAAGGTGGGAGATATAGAACCTTTCTATCCAGACAGAATAGCTAGTAGAATATTAGGAAAAGGTGACGTGCTTAGTCTTATAGAAAAAGCACAAGCGCAGGTGAGTGAAGAAGAACAAGTGAAACTTGCTAAAAAGTTCAAAGAAAACAAATTCGATTTCGAAGACTACTTAAGCCAGTTCGAGAGCATGAAGAATATGGGTGGTATAAATGACATATTATCTATGGTGCCAGGCATGGGAGCTAAGATGAAAAATATGGGTCAAATAGATGAAAGATCTTTAGACAAAAATAAAGCTATCATTCAGAGCATGACCATATATGAAAGAAGAAATCCAGAAGTAATCAAAGGCTCACACAAGAAGAGAATAGCTGCGGGTAGCGGCACGAGTATACAGGAAGTGAATCAATTGTTAAAACAGTTCGAGCAAACTAAAACTTTGATGAAGCAGATGAAAGGTAGAGGAAGACTTCCTTTCTAAAAAACTAAAGAGCTTGACACTGCCCTAGAGGCAGAACAAGGATATAGCGAATCTATCGCAAAAAATTAAACAAAGGAGAGAAATGAAAGATGGTAAAGATTAGACTTACTAGAATGGGTGATGCACACAGACCTTTCTACAGAGTAGTAGTAGCTGATAGTAGAGCTCCAAGAGATGGAAAGTTCATAGAACAAATAGGAACTTATAATCCACTAAAAGAACCAGCTGAAATCAATATTGATGCAGAAAAAGCATTAAAATGGTTAAAGAATGGTGCACAACCTACTGAAACAGCAAAAAGCCTATTAATAAGAGCAAATGTTATAGAAAAATAATTTTTTATAACGAAGGGGTATATTATGGATAAATTAGTAGAAATCATCGTGAAGCACTTAGTGCGTCATAAAGATGATGTAAAAGTAGAAACTAGAGAATCTAAAGACGCTATTAATATCACTATTTATGTTAACGAAGATGATAAGGGTAGAGTAATAGGAAAAAATGGAACTATTGCTAACGCTATTCGTGCTATCGTAAAAACGGCAGGTAGTGATGGAGATAAAAAATACTTCATAAAAATAAATGAGAAAAGATAGGATTCGTCCTATTTTTTTTGGTTTAGTATATATACATAGTTTTCTGCACATTTTAATTCTATATTAATTAAGAGGTGTTTTATGAAAAGGATGTTTGTTTTACCTATTATTATAGGAGCGTTCCTGACTGGTTGTAGTGCGGGTAGTATAAACGGGATAGGCGGAGAGATGGTGACGCTGCCTTTTTCGGAAGGAGAATTAGTGCCTAGAGAGATAGTGCTAGATGGTGAAAAGTCTTCCATAGAAGTGGCAGCAGCAGTGAAGCCGGCAGTAGTCGGAATATATAGCAATATGGCAGAAGGCGAAAGTATAGGCTCAGGCGTATGTGTAGGAAGTGGTGGATTAATCATCACTAATGCGCATGTGGTGGGAGATGCTGAGAATGTGAAATTATACCTATCTAACGACACTATGACGGGCGGCGAAGTGGTGTGGCTAGATGAGTTCACTGATGTGGCTATGGTGAGAGCGGATATAGATCTTCCATATTTAAACATAGTGAGTGAAGAAGATTATGCAGTAGGTGAAGAGGTGCTAGCTATAGGCACGCCGCTGAGTTTACAATTCAAGCATACTGTGACTGGAGGAATCATCAGTGCAGTGGACAGGACAGTGAAGATAAGTGATGGCGGAAGCTTAGATGGTATGATTCAGCATGATGCCAGCATTAATCCTGGCAATAGCGGAGGGCCACTCATTAATCTAAGCGGAGAAGTGATAGGTGTGAATACGCTAAAGGTGGATATGGCAGAAGGTATTGGATTCGCTCTTCCTGCTAGAATAGCAGAGCCTATCATAAGCAGAATAAATGCAGGCGAAGAAGAGATCAGTGTGGTGAAATTAGGTCTTAGCGCTGGTGATGCTGCTATAGCTATGTTTAATGGCGAAATAGAAGAAAAAGCTGGCGTATACGTGAAAGATGTGAAAAACAAATCAATATTAAGAAAAGTAGGATTGAAAAATGGGGACATTATCACAGAGATAGATGGCGAGAAGGTAGAGAATATCATTGATTTAAGAATTAAGGTATTAGAAAAGAAATATGGGGACACCATTACTATAACATTCATTCGAAATGGTGAAGAGTTTAAGAAAGATGTGGAGTTAACATTATAGCTGAAAAGAGTTTGTCGAAAAAATGTAGATGAAAAGTTGTGAAGATTTACCTATAAAAAAATCAAATTTTTAATTGACAATGTCCGTTAATTAGGCTATATTAAGTAGTATGAAGAAAAAAATAAGTATTTTAATGATGGTATGCGTGATGTGCATATCTGCAATATTGTTCACGGCGTGTGGCGGAGATAAATTCGCGTCTAATCCTGCAGCTGATGATTTAGTATCTAGTAATGGTGGGAGTGTAGTTCAAAAAGGTGATTTTTTGTATTACATGAATGGATTTAGTTCTAGCACAGAGATGACAGGTGAGAAGGCTAACGAAGAAGGTAGTGTGACTCATGCTGCATTATACAGAACGGAACTGGTGAATGGTGAAATCGCATATGATGATGACGGTTATGCTAAAAATGTAGAATTAATAGTTTCACTAAATGTGGGCGTGGAGTCTAGTCAAATATATATATTCGGAGAAAAAATATATTTCGCGTCTCCTACTACTAAGAAAGATAAAACTGGAACAGTTAGATATGATCTTAGAACTTTCTATTCAGCAGACCTTGATGGTGAAAACTTAGAAGTGGTTCACGAAACTAATGAGTGGAACACAGAAATGGCTGAGTTTAATATGGTTAGCATTGGTGGAAAAGTTTACCTAACAGTGTTTGATGGAAACACTCTAAAAGAAGTGGAAATCAAAAATGGTGAAGAGGTGAAAACTACTACTATAGCTGAAGGTGTGACAAGTGTGGCATTTGATGAAGTAGATACAGATAGGGATATCACTAGTGAAAGTTTGAAAGAAGTTTACTACACTAGAAATTTCACAGAAGATGAATCTAGAGTAGCTGGAAATGTATTAGCTAAATTTAATAGAGTGGAAGCTAAAGAGGTGATATTAGTTAGCGATAATAAAACTACATTCGAAGTGATAGAAAAGTATGATGAAATAGTATTCTATTCTAAGAGTGATGATGTTTTAGTGGCAACTATACACTTTGCTAAAAACACTAAAACTAATGAAGAAGTAAGACTAACTGATACAGCATACACAGAAGTGCTTCCAGTATACTATGATGAAACTAGCGAGTCTAAAGGTGTTATAGCTTTCAATGAAAATGTTCAATGGGTGAAAAGTCCTAACGAGATAGAGTTAGTGGTGAGCGGATCATACACTCCTTTAAAAATGGTTGGAAATATTGTATACGCTTATGATTCAGCGAATGTGTTAGTAGCTATCGATTATGTGAACAAAGAAGTTAAAATATTGTCTGATAGTGTAGACACTCTGAAAACTGATAGTAAGGTGGTATTTGATTACGCGGGAAGATATGTTTATGTATTTAGAACATTTGCTGGCGAAAGTGAAAGTGATGTTTACCTAGCTAGAATAGATGCTTCTAGAGAAGAAGTTGGTGAATTTGCACAAGTTGGAAATGTGGAAACTGAGCATATGCCAGTTCCTGAAGAAGAACCAGAAAGTGAAAACAATGGAGACAGACCAATTAGTTAAAAATCAAAAGCTGAAAATTCAGCTTTTTTTTAATGAAAAGGTGGTGAATTTTTTTTATATATTATATAATAGGTAAGAGGGAGGTATGAAAAATGAGTGAAAGAAGATTCGAAGTTATAAAAAAAGAAAAGAGAAAATATGAGGGTGTGGAGATAACTTTACCTAGAAGAGCGACTAAAACTAGTGCAGGGTATGATTTTTATGCACCAGCAGACTTTACTATCAAGGCGAAAGGCAGTGAGATTATATGGAGTGATGTGAAGGTGAAGTGTGGGGGTGATGAATATTTACTGGTAGCTACCACTAGTGGAATGGGGAGAAAGGGGCTTATAATAGCTAGCGGCATAGGTGTGATAGACAGCGATTATTATGGCAATCCTAACAATGACGGAAATGTAGGCTTTAGTATATTGAATTATTCAGATGAAGATTACACTATAAAAAAGGGTGAAAAGTTAGGGCAAGGCATATTTACTAAATATTACACTATCGATGAAGAAAGTGGTGATATAGGCGTGAGAGTGGGCGGTTTTGGGAGTACTGTAAAAAAATCTTAAAAAAGTATTGACAAAGGCGTGCTATCGTGATATTCTATATAAGCATCAGGGGGAAACAACTGGTAAAAAGTCGGCAAAAGTGCGATAAATCGTGCTTTAAAAATTTTTTTGAAAAAAATGTAAAAAAGTTTCAAAAAAGTGTTGACAAGGTTATTAGATTGTGTTAAACTGATGAAGTCATTAGCCGCTTTGGCTTTATTGACAAGTACATTGACAACTGCATAACATAAAGATAGAACGAGAAAATATCAAAATAAACAATAACAAAATATAGAGTAAATACTATCAATTCACAAACATTTGACATTTTAATGTCGAAGTAACTGAAAAATTTACGCTGAGTTAGAGTAAAATTAACAATATAAAATATTAGCATTAGCTAAGAACATTCTAGTATACGATCAAGCTACAAAGAGCGTATGGTGGATGCCTTGGCATTAGGCGCCGAAGAAGGACGCGATAAGCTGCGAAAAGCCACGGGGAGTTGCAAATAAACTTTGATCCGTGGATGTCCGAATGGGGAAACCCACTTGCATTAATC
>CAYJMU010000052.1:384-667 GCA_964371605.1 uncultured Lachnospiraceae bacterium | reverse complement strand
AACTGAAACATCTAAGTACCTACAGGAAAAGAAAATAAATCAATGATTTCCTAAGTAGTGGTGAGCGAAAGGGAAAGAGCCCAAACCGAAAGTGGCAACATTTTCGGGGTTAGGACTTGCAATAAAGAACTTAGTAGATATAGTGGAACACGACTGGAAAGTCGGACGATACAGGGTAATAGTCCCGTACACGAAATATTTATTATATCGAGCAATGATCCAGAGTAGCACAGGACACGAGAAATCCGGTGTGAATGAGCGGGGACCATCCCGTAAGGCTAAA
>CAYJMU010000052.1:0-374 GCA_964371605.1 uncultured Lachnospiraceae bacterium | reverse complement strand
CGGGAGGGGAGTGAAATAGAACCTGAAACCATATGCTTACAAGCTAAGAGAGCACTACGGGCTTGCCCAGTGTGATCTTGTACTTTTTGTAGAACGGGCCGGCGAGTTATGGCATGTAGCGAGGTTAAGTGATTAAGTCACGGAGCCGAAGCGAAAGCGAGTCTGAATAGGGCAACATTTTAGTTGCATGTCATAGACCCGAAACCTGGCGATCTATCCATGAGCAGGTTGAAGCAAAGGTAACACTTTGTGGAGGACCGAACCCACGCCTGTTGAAATAGTCGGGGATGACTTGTGGATAGCGGAGAAATTCTAATCGAACTGGGATATAGCAGGTTCTCCTCGAAAAAGCTTTAGGGCTAGCCTCTGGTAAA
>CAYJMU010000051.1:0-6771 GCA_964371605.1 uncultured Lachnospiraceae bacterium | reverse complement strand
ATTCGTTTTTTTAGTAGCAATAATTCGCTAAGCATATTCGCTCCACCACGAGTGACTACCATATCTGCTAAAGCCAAATAGTTTTCTATGTCGCTGGCATACCCCACTTGATGATAATTTTTCATATTTTTATATTTTTCGTTTACATTCTTTTCGCCTACTATATGAATGACATTATATTTTTTAGTCAGAGTAGGTAGAGCGGCATATACGCTTTCGTTAATTATTCTAGAGCCTAAACTGCCGCCTAACACTAATACACTTTTTTTGTTTTCATCTATTTTAAGCTTATTTTTCAGCTTGCTTTTATCACCTTTGAAGATTTGGCTCCTTATAGGTGAAAAAGTGTATGCTCCATTTTTTACTTTTTCAGCCGTTTCTTTATGGGTGCATAGCGTGTGTTTAGCGAATTTAGATATTAGTTTATTAGCTAGGCCGAGGGATAAATCGCTTTCATGAGTTAATACAGGGATTTTCAGTTTTTTAGCTGCAAAGCATACAGGTAGAGATACATATCCGCCTTTTGAAAAAATTACATTTGGCTTCAATTTTTCAAGTAAGGCTTTACTTTCTTTCACGCTTTTTAGAAATTTAAAAGGTAAAAGAAGATTTTTAAATATATTACGCCTATAAAACTTCACTGTGCTGATGCCGAAAAAGTTTAGACCAGATTCAGTGGCTAATTTTTTTTCTAAGCCGTTAGCGTCTCCAATATAATTTATTTCCTTAAAGTTTTTTTTCAAGTCTTCTATCAGGGCTATATTTCCCACTATGTGTCCAGCTGTGCCGCCGCCTGTTAATACTATCATTTTTTTCATACACTATAGTATGCTACTGAAATGAAAAATTATGATAAAAAAAGAAAGGCTGATTAACCTTTCATTTATTAATATTTTAAATTTTTCATCTCTCTATGGATTTCTCTATTCACATCTCTTTCTTTAGTCACTCGTCTTTTGTCATGAAGTTTCTTTCCTTTTCCTATGCCTATTTCGATTTTCACTAATCCTCTATTTAACAATACTTTAGTAGGGACTAAAGTGTAGCCTTTTTCATCTTTCTTCTTTATAAGTTTTTTTATTTCAGCTTTTTTTAGCAGCAGCTTTCTACTTCTTCTTTCTTCAGGGGCTGCGATAGTGGAAAAAGCGTAAGGCTTGATATAGCTATTCATTAAAAATATTTCTCCGTTTTTCACAGTGGCATAACTATCTAAAATGCTCATATGCCCCTCGCGAATGCTTTTTACTTCGCTGCCCTCTAATACTATTCCGGCTAATATAGTATCTTCTATAAAGTATTCAAAGTAAGCTTTTTTATTGTTAGCTATTAGTTTCATTTTTCTCACTCCATTTAAGTTTAATCTTTTATATTATATCATAAAAATTAGCTATTTTCCTAAAAATTTTAGAAGATAGTCATTTAATTTATCTAAATGCTTGCAAGTATTGATAAAGAAATATATAATATGATTATGAAAAGTGCAGATTTTAGAGCAGATTATAATGTAGAAGATAGTGGGAAAGGGATTTTTTTCGGAGTAGCGCTTTCTCAATTTTTAGCTATAGTGCTACTATCTACCATTTCTTCTGCCGTATTAGTTTATTCTAATCTATTAAGTTTATCTTTAGATGATGTATATATATACTTGTCATTAGTGGTGATGCAAGTGATTTTTGGAAGTATATACTTAATGTATAATAATGTGGCTAAAGTAAAATATAGTGCGGCTTTCTCTTATGATAAAGCTAAAACTAATAAAAGTAAAAAAACTACAGCGCTAAATGTATTGTTAGTGATAGCGATCAGTTTAACTCTATTATTTTCATTGAATGAATTCACATATTTGTTTAGCAAGATAGTTTCTCTTACTGGCTATCTAATGCCGACAGCGAGCTTTCCTTTCGATATAACTTCTATAGGGGGATTATTCATAGGTATATTCTTTTTAGCTATTCTTCCTTCTATATTCGAGGAAATATTGTTTAGAGGGGTGATAGCTAACGGACTTAAAACTAAAAGCGTGATCAAAATGGTGATGATATCATCATTAGCGTTTGCGTTAGTTCATTTCGGGCTACATCAATTCGTATATCAATTCTTTTTAGGAATAATGCTTTCATTAGTGTTTATGTACACTAATAAATTATGGCTGGCGATGCTACTGCATTTCTTGAACAACTTTTTGGTATTGATATTTTCACACTTTAATTTCAGCTACACTATATATGAGTCTATAACTATAAATGGGGTAATTGATGTAATAGTTCCTATAGCTATAGCAATAGGTGGAGTATTATGTCTAGCAGGATTAACATTCTTATTATATAAAAACAATAAAAACAATATCAGCGAAGAAAGTATTATTAAAATAGAAGAAGAAAAAATTATAGTAGAAGAAGTGGAAATTCAAAAAATAGAAACTTCAAATGATGTAGTAGAAAACACTCAGCCAGTCACTATTAAGAAACATATTAAAAAAACAAATTGGCTAAAATTATCTATCATATTATCTATAGCGGTATATATAATAATAGTAGGTGTAAATTTTTTATAAAAAGTTAGGAGGTAAGTTTTGGATAAATCTAAAGGCAAGTATGCAGGACTAGTTTATATCATAATCTTAACGCTCTTCGTTGGAGTGCGTATACTTTTTAGTAGCGGCGTTTTAAGAAATGTTGATCCTGCTTTTTTAGATGTGCTTTCTAGCATTTTCATTCAGGTGATTTTACTTCTATTATTAGGCACAGGCTTATATATGATGTTTAACAAGAGAAGTCTAAAAAAGACGACTTCTGACTTCAAATTCAAAAAGATAAAAGGTAGCACAGTACTTTCATTTATATTAATGGGGGTGATAGTGTTCATATTAAATATATTAGTGGCTACTTTCTTCAATGCTATACTGGCTATATTCGGATACTCTGCTCCGACTGGTAGTGGTGGAGGTTTAGAATACACTTCAGTGGCGACTTTCCTATTAGGCGTATTCATCACGGCAGTTCTTCCAGGATTTTGTGAAGAGGTGCTGCATAGAGGAATGCTTTTAAACTCACTAAAGTCTAAAGTAGGTGTGAGGAACGCGCTGATAATCAGCAGTTTGTTATTCGGTCTAATGCATATGAATGTATCTCAATTCTTCTACGCTACTATACTCGGCGTATTGATGGGGTATACAGTTTTATTAACGGGGAGCATTTGGCCGGCAGTTATTTTACATTTTATGAATAATTTCTTAAATGTTTATATTTCTTACGCGTCTAACCAAGGCTTACTATTTGGTAATTTTTATGACATATTAAATGTTATATTTACAGGCAATTTCTACACTAGCATCATCTCTCTAGCGATAATTATAGGACTGTTAGTGTTCGCTCTAATAAAACTTCTAGAGCGGGAGAAAAATGAGATTAATAGGGACAAAATAATCAATACTATGCAGGTAATAGAAGCTGTGAAAGATGACGGCGATCAAGTTTTTGAAAGCGGAGAAATGGATGAAGTTCTTTCTAATGCTTTCGAAATAGATGATAAGACAGGCAAGGTTAACTATATTCATCAAGATTTAAAAGAATTAAATGTCAGAAAAAAAATTTATATCAGAGATAATATATTAATATTCGGATCATTATTCTTAGGCGGACTAGTCACACTATTCACATATTTGTGGGGAGTGATATGATATGGTAAAAGTTAATTTAATTGCGGTAGGAAATTTGAAAGAAAAATTCCTTGTAGACGCGAAAAATGAATATGTAAAAAGATTGTCTGCTTTTTGTGATCTTAAGATTATAGAAATGAAAGAAAGTGATAGAAAAAAAGAAAGCTTACTACTAGAAAAGTATTTAAAGGGTTATAATATCGCACTTGATTTAGGTGGGGAGAATTTAAGTAGCGAGGAGTTTAGCGCTAAGATAGATAAAATCACTACTAATCTATCTGGAGAAATTTCATTTTTTATAGGTGGTAGTGATGGTATGGAGAAAAGTCTACTAGAGAAAATGGATATGAAGCTTTCATTTTCTAAAATGACTTTTCCTCATCAATTATTTAGAGTGATGCTTTTAGAACAAATTTATAGAGCCTTCACTATACTGAAAGGTAAGGCTTATCATAAATAAGAGGTAGATGAGATGGATGATTTGAAATTCATGAGAGAAGCTATTAGATTAGCAGAAGTGGCGTATAAAAAAGGTGAAGTGCCGGTAGGCGCTGTGATAGTGAAAGATGGTAAGATCTTGGCTAGAGCTAGGAATAAAAAAAATGCTAAAAAAAATGCGCTTTATCATGCGGAGATTTTAGCACTACATAAAGCCCAGAAAAAAATAAAAGATTTCAGATTAAATGAATGCACCATGTATGTGACGCTAGAGCCTTGCGCTATGTGTAGCGGGGGGATAATGAGTGCTAGAATAAATAGGTTAGTGTTCGGCGCTTATGATGAAACATTAGGCTGTGCAGGTAGCGTAGTGAATTTATTAGATCAGCCGAAGTTTAATCATAGAGTACTAGTGGAAGGCGGCATGCTAGAAAAAGAGTGTTCTAAGCTGATGAAAGATTTTTTCAAAGAATTAAGAGTGAAGAAAGGAGAGAAGAGAAATGGTAGAAGTATTAAATAGTGAAGTGGAAATAGAAAAAGAAGAAAGTGCTATGACCAAGATGCTAAAGGCATTGAAAATAGATGATGATAAAGATATAATGATTTTGATAGTGAAAACTAAGATGTCGGATAAGGTAGTATGCGGAAAGCCTATAATCGATTATGTAAGACTTGCTGCTGAAAATTATGACTGCATAGAAGTGGAAGAAATGGATCCGCTTAATTTAGCTAAGAATTATGCTAAGCCAGGAAAAAGCGTGGTGATAATATATGGTGACACTCCTCTTCTTAAAGGTGGCACTCTAAAAGATATAATAGATTTTTTCAAGATGAAAGAGCTAGAAGTGATGCAGCTGGTTAGAGGCTGGGTTTTCGGGGCTAAGTATTTAGCTACTACTCATAAGATGATAGCTCCACAATTATATTATTTCGGTGAAAATGATTTCTTAGAAGTAAATAGTGCAGAGAATTTAGCTAATGCTGGAAAAGAAATGCGAAAGAGAATTAATAATTACTTTTTTGATATAGGTGTGACTTTCGAAAACATTTCTTCAGTGTATATAGAAGCTGATGTAGAGATAGAGGAAAATGTTCATATTGGGGCAGGAGTGTCTATCAAGGGAAATAGCGTAATCAAAAAAGGCGCGGAAATAAAAAACAATGCAGTGATAGAAGATAGTGTGATTTTCGAAGATGCAGTGGTAGACGGGGCTAGAGTATATAACAGCATAGTAATGCAAAGGGTGAACGTAGAGCCTTTTTCTGTAATCAAAAATAACAGTGTGGTAAAAGAAGGGGAAAATGTAAAAAGTTTTTCAGTAATAGTTGGCGAGGAATAGGATGAAATTAATAGTTGGATTAGGAAATCCAGAAAAAAAGTATGATAGCACTTATCATAATGCAGGCTTTAAAGCGGTAGATTTATTAGCAGAAGAGTTAGGCCTAAGCTTAAAAAAATTAAAGCATAGAGCATTATATGCTGAGATGAATGTAAATGGGGAAAAGTATATGATAGCTAAGCCTCAGACATATATGAACCTCAGCGGAGTAAGTGTGGCGGAGATAGTTAGAAAGTATAAAATGAATATTTCCGATATAGTAGTGGTTTATGATGATATAGATATCGCGATAGGTGACGCGAGGTATAGAAATGAGGGCAGCACTGGAACGCATAATGGTATGAGAAGTATACATAGAGAACTGGGCACCACTAATTTCAAGAGAATTAGAATAGGTATAAAAGGCGATAATATGCGTGGGGACTTAGCAGATTATGTGCTAAGCTCAGCTAAAGGCGAAAATGCAGAAAGATTAAAGATAGGCGTCGAAAAAGCTAAGGAGTATTTAGAAGAGTTCATTAGGCTTGGCGGCGAGATGGAAAACAGTAGCAGGTAAAATGTTAAGAGAATTAATCAAGAAGATAGATAGCGAAAGTGAGATAAATAAATTTTTTAGCGATATTAGTGAAAACAAAAATATCGTCTTTTTTGGTGCTGACTTCGATCAAAAGCTTTTCAGTATACTTGAAAGTGGCAAGAAAGGGATTATAGTATGTTCTGATGACGCGGAATGCTTTAGAGTGGAAAAAATATTAAATTTTCATAAAAGAAAAAATGCCATCATCAGAGAAGGAATGACAGATTACATCTTCTCAGAAAATAGCAAAAGCGAAAAAGCGGCTAAGTTTATTACTAGTGTAAGTGATTATGTGAATGGTAATGTAGACTTCTTGATAGTTAAACCAGTAGTACTAACGGCTAAAGCTCCTGATATTAATTTCAAAAAAATCACTATCAGAAAGGGGGATAGACTATCTACCTCTAAATTAATAAGGGCGTTAGAAGATAGTGGATTTAGTAGAAAGACCAAGGTAGAAGGCAGCGGCGATTATGCTTATAGAGGGGATATATTCGAACTGATGCCTTTTGGAAATGAAGAAAAGGCTTATAGAATAGAATTTTTCGATGACGAAATAGAAAGACTACGAGTATTAGATTTAGAAAGTTATACCAGCGGTGAAGATAGAAAGGAAATGTCTTTTTTTAACTTATCATGTTTTAGTGGGAAAAGTGAAGAAATTAAAAATGCTTTTTTAGAATTTGAAAAAAGTTTGCCGAAAAACTAACCAGAAAGATTAGGGTATATATATGATAAGTTAAAATATCTAGTAGATG
>CAYJMU010000050.1:687-6839 GCA_964371605.1 uncultured Lachnospiraceae bacterium | reverse complement strand
AATATGGACAAGATGAGTGCATCTTTCTATCTAACAGAAAAAGACGGTAAAAAATATATAGGCAGAGTGGGGATGAATCTAAATATTGAAATAGGTTCTGCTCTAAGTATATATCTATCTACTAATGACCTTACCCTAAATAATATTGGCGGGGCTGTTAGCGTTGATGATGCTAAAAATTACATAACTAATTATCCTTATCATGAAAATGAATATTGGGAAAATAATGGTGATTGGGCGAAAGTAGGTGAAAAGAAATACACTGTTAACTTCGAGGAAAATGGTGGCAATGGTGTGGATAATATTTCTACTCTGCCTAATAAGCTCATATCTCTTCCTACTCCTACTAAAAACACATATGATGACGGGGAAACTAAAATCATATATACCTTTGATGGTTGGTTCAGCGATCCTAGCTTAGCAGAAAGCTTTAGGTGGGAAGCTAACGTGATTACTAAAGATATTACCTTATATGCTAAGTGGTCAGCATTAGTCATAGATTATAAAGTGATAGTTTATGATGAAAGAGGTGGCTATGATATAGAAAATATCAGAGCGCTAAATGGTAGCACTATTAAGCTTCATCAATATGAAAATAGAGAAGTGAGAAATGGAAATATGACTAGCATATATGCCTTCACTGGTTGGGTAGATGCTGACGGCAGAGCTATGGGTGAAGAAATCATTCTTGATGACGATATGGTTTTATTAGCTACTTGGGAGTTAGTAGATGTGATAGTTTCATCTATGCTTATAGTTAGACATTATGATGATATAGTTTACACGCTAAATATAGAGGTAGGCACAGATATATCTATGCCTGTAGATGCTAGATTTAATGAAACTACTAAATATTTCACAGATAGAGAAATGCTTCTTCCTTATACATTAGGAGTGATGCCTGAAACTAATTTAGTAATATATTTCATCAATCAATACACCGTTAAATTAATGAGTGATTATGATACTACTAAACTATATGAAGTGAAAGTTTATGAAGGTGAGTGGGTGGAAATTCCTACGCTGAAAGTAAACACATTTGATGATGGTAATGTTAGAATCACTTATGACTTCCATGGATTTAAAGATAGTGATGGGAAAGTTTACACATCTCTTAGTATGATTGATAGAGATTTGCTACTTACTGCTGATTGGACAGTGATTAGTAAAAACTACTATACAGTATCATTCAAAACAAATGAGAATTATCTTCCATTTGGCTCTACTGCTGGTGCGAATTTTAAAAATGGTCCACCAGCTATAGAATCAATGAGTCTGTTAGAAGGAACGGTAATAAACCTGAAGGAAAGTAAATACCAAATCACTTGTACTAGATATATTACAGCTATCAAAATAAATGCTAAGACCTTTAAAGCTACGACTTGGGCGACTAGTAAGCCAGCTAATTACACTAGCGGAGGAAGTGGATTTACTTCTTATACAGTAAGTTCTAATGTGACATTATATCCTGTATGGGAAAGAGCTTAAATGCTAAAAAAATACTGAAGTGCTATCATTTCAGTATTTTTTTATTTTAAGAAAAATAACTTGACATTTTCACTAAAAAAGAATATAGTTTATATATCAAAGTAATTTTAAGGAGGGAGTATGTCTAAAATAGATGCAAGCAAAGAAAACTTAAATGATTTTTTCGTAGAATGTTATAATTTAATCATGAAAAAAGAAGCGCAGTTGATAGAAAAAATGTCTAGCGCCGATGAAAATATTTCTGTAGTAGAAATACATATTTTAGAAAAAATTTATAAGAGTGAAAATAATACTACTACCAATATAGCTAACCAATTAGCTGTGACAGCGGGAACGCTAAGCGTTGCGCTAGCTACTTTAGAAAAGAAGGGTTATATAGTCAGAGAAAAAGATGAAATGGACAAAAGAATAGTTCGCGTTCTTCTCACTGAAAAAGGTGAAAGGATAAATAAAGTTCATCTAGAGTTTCATAAAAACATGATAGATCATGCAGTAAAATTATTGACTAGAAAAGATATGATAGTTTTAGAAAAAACACTTTTAAAACTGCAAGAATATTTCTTATCAGAAAAATTATTAGATTCTATCAAATCATAAAAAAGGCGAAAGTCTTTTTTTAATGAAAAGAAAAATGTAAATTTTTTCTAAAAAAAATCATATATTAAAAAGTTAAGGAGAAATAAATAATGTTTAAATTATTAAAATGTTTAAGCTTAAAAGAAAAGTTGATGCTAATATTATCATTAATATTAGTAGTAGTCGCTACATATTTTGAGCTTCAAATCCCAGGATATATGCAAGACATCACTAAAGGGCTTCAATCAAATGCTTCTATAGGGAAGATTCTTTCTTATGGTGGCATGATGCTAGCAGTCACGCTGATCGCCGGAGGACTATCAGTTTTAATCAGGTTTATAAATAGTAAATTATCTGCTAATTTAGGAGCTAAAGTTAGAAAGGATGTTTTTAGTAAAGTTAATTCATTAGACTCTGAAGATGTGAAATCATTTTCTACAGCGAGTTTAATGACTAGAACTACTAACGATGTTCAACAAGTCCAAAGCATGATTTCTATGGGACTTCAGCCACTAGTTAGAGGCCCAGCTATGGCGATAGGCGCGCTGGCTATTATCATAAATAGCAGTTGGGAGTGGACGCTAGCTACAGGTATAGCCGTAGCAGTGTTGTTAGTTTTATTAAGTATCATGGTGCTATTAGTATTGCCTAAGTTCAAAGTGATCCAAAAATTAACGGACAATGTAAACAAGGTGAGCCGTGAGGGACTTACTGGGGCTAGAGTAATCAAAGCGTATAATGCGGAAACTTTCCAAGGCGGAAAGTTCGAAAAGGTTAATGACGATTTAACTAAAACTAATTTGTTCACAGGTAGAACTATGGGAGTATTAAGTCCAGGTATGACGCTAATAATGAATACACTAAATTTAGCCATTTATGTTATAGGTGCTTATCTAATTTTCAATATAACTAACCCATTATTAGCAGGTGATTTGTTCGCAGAAATGATAACATTCTCATCATACGCTATGCAGGTGGTAATTTCATTCATTTTAATTACAGTGTCATTTGTTATGCTTCCTAGAGCTATCACATCAGCTAGAAGAATAAATGAAGTATTAGATAAAGATAATAAAATTCTTAGCGGTGAAAATGAATTCACGGATGATGACTTAGAAATAGAGTTTAAAAATGTCGGATTTAGATATGCAGACGCTGAAGAGCATGTATTAAAAAATATTAATTTTACAGCTAAAAAAGGTCAAACTATAGCTATAGTAGGCGGAACAGGTTCAGGAAAAAGCACGCTGCTTAGTTTAATACCTAGATTCTATGATATCACTGATGGCGAGCTATTGTTTAATGGAAAGCCTATCAATAGCTATGATATTATTTCGCTTAGAAATCAAATGGGATATGTTCCTCAAAAAGCAGTTTTATTTTCAGGTAGCGTAGAATATAATATGAATTTCGGTGATGCTATCAATGAAGAAGAAACTACAGAAGAAGAATTAATGAAATCATTAGATATAGCAGACGCTAAGAGTTTCGTAGAAAACTTAGAGAAAGGAACTGAAAGTTTCGTCGCTCAGGGCGGGAATAACTTCTCAGGTGGTCAAAAGCAAAGATTATCTATAGCTAGAGCTATAAATAGAAGACCAAAAATTCTTTTACTAGATGATAGTTTCTCTGCGCTTGATTATAAAACAGATAAAAGTGTAAGAAGTAAAATAAACAAAAATCTAAAAAATACTATCAAAATCATAGTGGCTCAGAGAGTGTCTACTATAAAAGATGCGGACAAGATAGTAGTGCTTCATGATGGGGTGATGGTAGGATGCGCTAAGCATAATACGCTGATGAAATCGTGTAAAGAATACCAAGAGATAGCATTGTCTCAATTATCAAAGGAGGAGTTAGCTAAATGAGAATGGGCGGAAGTATGCCAACTAATAGTGGCGAAAAAGGTAGCGCAAAAAGTTTAAGATATGTATTTCAATATATGAAATCATACACTCCTCTTATAGTGATAGCATTTTTATCAGCTATCATCGGTGCAGTGCTTATGTTAGTAGGGCCTGGCCTGATTAGTAATTTAACAGAAGTGATCCTTGAAAATATGAGCATGAGTACTAATGGGATGAAAGAAGTTTTAGATATAGCTATAATGCTAGGTATATTTTATATAGTTAGCGTTCTTTTAAGCTATTTATCATCTTTCATCATGACTACCCTTAGTCATAAGACAGCTAAAAGATTAAGAACTAACCTTTCAGCTAAAGTGAATAAACTTCCATTTTCATATCTTGATTCTACTCCTTATGGTGATACTATAAGTAAAATCACTAATGATGTGGATACTATTAGTAATACATTTAGTAATAATTTAGCTAGCTTGCTGGCTAATGTATGCCTCTTAGTTGGCTCTACATTTATGATGCTAATCACTAACTGGATTTTAGCGTTAAGTGCTATAGCGGCATCACTATTAGGATTTTTACTAATGGCAGTAATTATGAAAAAATCTCAAAAATATTTCCAAAAAAATCAAGAAATATTAGGCGAGTTAAATGGGCAAATAGAAGAAGTATATGCATCACACCAATTAATAGCTGTAAACAATGGTCACCGTCAAGTAGGTGAAAAATTTAGCAAAACTAATGAGGGGTTAAGAAAAAGCGTAGCTAAAAGCCAGTTTTATTCTGGTCTTATGATGCCGCTTATGACTGTGATATCTAATTTAGGGTATGTGGTAGTGTGCGTGGTAGGTGCGGTGCTAGTGGCAGAAAGTATTATAGGCATCTCTGTGATAGTAGCGTTTATGATGTATGTAAGACTATTCACTCAGCCATTAAGTAGTATAGGTGAATCTATGGGAATGATGCAGCAAGCAGGCGCTGCTAGTAAAAGAGTGTTCGATTTTCTAAACTTAGATGAGTTAGCAGATGAAAGTGGAAAAACTAAGATGCTAGAAGAATGTAAAGGAAATGTATCATTTAAGAATGTTAAATTTTCATATGACAAAGTTAAACCGATCATTAATGATTTTTCTACAGAGATCAAGGCAGGGCAGAAAGTGGCTATAGTAGGGCCTACTGGTGCAGGTAAAACCACCATCGTGAATCTACTTATGAGATTTTATGAAATAGATGGCGGCGAAATCAGCGTGGACGGCGTGAATATCAGCGATATGAAGAGAAGTGAAGTGCATAGGTTGTTTGGTATGGTATTGCAAGACACATGGCTATTTGAAGGTTCTATTTATGAAAATCTTAGATATAATAATGAAAATGTCACAGATGAAAAAGTGGTTGAAATCTGTAAAGTAGTGGGCATTGATCACTATATTCGTAGTTTAGAAAATGGTTATGATTCTATATTAAGCGAAAAAGTATTGCTTTCAGCTGGGCAAAAACAATTATTCACCATAGCTAGGGCGATGCTTAATGATAAGCCTATGTTAATTCTTGATGAGGCGACTAGTTCGGTGGATACTAAAACTGAAAAAGTTATTCAAGAAGCTATGGATAGATTGACTCAGAAGAAAACCAGTTTCATCATAGCTCATAGACTTTCTACTATTAAAAATGCAGACAAGATATTAGTTATGAAAGATGGTGATATAATAGAGCAAGGGAAACACACTACTTTGATCAAGAAAGGTGGATTCTATGCGGATTTATATAATAGCCAATTCGAAGTGGCAAACGAAGAATAAAAAAAAGCTGTGCTACTGTGCACAGTTTTTTTTATAAACTTCTTAATACGCTGTTTACTAGTCCCATGTCGCACTTTCCAGCGAAGTTAGCTCGGAAATGCTTCATTACATTAGGAATGCTTTTATCTTCTAGGCTATTTATCTCAGCTCTTATTTCTTCCTCATTCATTAAAGTAGGTAGAAATGTTTCTAAAAATGCTTTTTGAGAAAGAATCACATCTCTTTCAGTGATATTGTTTACCTTTTCATATCCTTCAGCAGTTTCTGTTAATTCTTTAGTGCTTTTTAGGATAATCTTAGTAGCATCTTCGTCACTAATATTGTCGCGCTGGCCACCTGTTTCTATGCTGTGCATTAAGAACTTGTTCTTTATGATAGCTAGTATATTTTTCTTAGCTTGATCTTTTTCTTTCATAGCTGTTATGCTAGC
>CAYJMU010000050.1:320-677 GCA_964371605.1 uncultured Lachnospiraceae bacterium | reverse complement strand
AATATCATATTATTCTCCTTTTATGATATTATTATGCTGATTTTTAAGCACTTTGTCAAGCATATTCACATATAAGCTGAAAATCATAATTTGCCAAGTTTTGAAAAATTCATATTTTCAAATGCTCTAAATTTCGCCGCTTCTAATTCATTATTACATCCCTTGCAAGAATGTGAGTTTTCCTGACTACATCTTTCACAATAATTTTGCCCGCATTCTCTGCATGAATGAGCTTCTCTATTATCTGTCATTTTTCCGCAATTATTACATTTTCTTTTTTCCATATGATGATTCTCCTTTTACTCTTTTACATTGTGCATTAAAAAAAATATTATGCAATTTTTTATAACACTTGTT
>CAYJMU010000050.1:0-212 GCA_964371605.1 uncultured Lachnospiraceae bacterium | reverse complement strand
TTAGGAGATTTTATGAGTAAAAAAGCAGAAGAAATAATAGTAGAAGAAAATGAAGTTTCTAAAGTAGGAGAGGTGGAAAAAGATAATTCTCATAAGTTTGCATTTTTAGCATACTTTTTATTCTTCTTGCCGCTTCTATCTGGTAGGAAAACGGAAAGCATTAAAAGTGCTGTTAATCAGGGGCTGGTTATGAATATTTACACTTTAGTATT
>CAYJMU010000049.1:1277-7153 GCA_964371605.1 uncultured Lachnospiraceae bacterium | reverse complement strand
AATTTTCTAGAAGAAATACGCTAATGTATACTGCTAATGAAAAAGAAGTGAAAGAGCTATATGATGAATATATATTTAGAAAAGAAAATGGATTAGATGTAGATTTCCTTACCCCCGAAAATAGTAAATTTAATTTTCATATAGAAGGGGGAGTGCTAGCTAAAAATGGCGGCGCAGAGTTTAATCCTTATCTCTTCGCTACTAGCATGATGAAAGATGCAGAAAAGTTAGGCGCTAGAATATACGAAAACACTGAGGTGATAAGCATAGAAAAATTAGGTGAAAATTTCATCGTCCATTTAAACTATGGGTATAAAATCACTTGTAAAAAGATAATAGCTTCTACAGGTTATGATTATGAGCTGTTTACATCTGAAAAGTTATGTGATAAAAAGATTTCTTATACCATAGTCACGCAGCCACTACCTGAACTGATCTGGGAAGATAGGACGCTGGTGCAGGATAATTCTGATCCTTATCATTATATGAGACTAACTAGTGATGACAGAATAATAATAGGCGGAGAGGATATCCCTTTTAAAAATGATATAATAGATGAAGAGGAAGCTGAGAAAAAATATGAAAAACTTCTAGACCATTTGAAAACGCTTTTTCCTGCCCTAGCTGATGACATTAGAGTAGACTTTAAGTTTTGTGGGGCATTTTCTGAAACAGAAAATAATCTAGCTGTCATAGGTGAGAGTGAAGAAAAGGGATTATACTTTAATTTTGGATGTGGGGCGAATGGGATCATATACTGCGTGTATGGGGTAAAAATTTTACTAGATTTATATCATGGCAGAAAGAACAAATTCGAAAAATATTTTTCACCACTAAGAAATAAAAAGTAGAAGAAAAAATAAATGTATAAAAAAGGCACTTAAGTTAGTTAAGTGCATTTTTATATAAGTTCGAAGTTTTCTTAGTTTATTTTAAAAACATTCTGATTAGTTTATTTTTACATTTAGTGTATGGAGCATATCTAAATGGAAGGTCTAGAAGTGTGCTTTTCTTCACTATGCTCTTTAGGTGACTAAATGTATCGAATCCAGTTTTTCCATGATAAGCGCCCATGCCGCTTTGACCCACGCCGCCGAATCCCATTTCAGTGGTAGCTAGATGTATGATAGTATCATTCACGCAGCCGCCGCCGAAGTTATAACTAGAAGTAAACCTATTGATGTTTTCTTTATCTTTACTAAATACATATGAAGCTAGTGGGCTTTCTAGTGTTTTAAGCTTAGCAATAGCTTCATTTTCATGTTTGAAAGTAAGTATTGGTAGTATTGGTCCGAATATTTCCTCATTCATGATAGCATCATCGAAAGTGACATTATCTAAAAGAGTAGGTTCTATTTGGTGAGTATCTTCATTCACCTTGCCACCATATACCCTTTTTTCTGATTTTGCGAAGGCTTTCAGTCTAGCATAATGTTTGTCCGAAATGATTTTTCCGTAGTAGCTAGTTTTAAGCGGGTCTGGACCGTATTGATTTACTATTTGTTTTTTCATTTCAGCAAGTAATTCATTTTTTATATTAATGCTACAATAAACGAAATCAGGAGCCACGCAAGTTTGGCCACAGTTTAGGAATTTTCCGAATACTATTCTTTTAGCTGCTAATTTTATATCTGCACTGTCATCTACTATGCAAGGACTTTTTCCACCTAGCTCTAATGTGATAGGTATTAGCATTTTAGCTGCTTTAGTGTATATGTTTCTACCTACGCTAGGACTACCTGTAAAGAATATATAGTCTGGATTTTCATTTATTATAAAGTCAACCACATCATGATCTGCTACCACAGCAGATACATATTGAGGATGAAATACTTTAGATATTATTTTTTTGATAATCTCCGCTGTATGTATAGCTGTAGAGCTTGGCTTTATTATAGCTGTGTTTCCAGCAGCTAGTGCATCTACTAGCGGCGTTAAAGTAAGCATAAATGGATAATTCCACGGGCTTAGTATGACGCTGAGTCCGTAAGGGGAAGGCAATTGGTAGCTGTAAGAAGGGAATTGGGCTAACGGAGAAGATACTCTTCTAGCCTTGCTCCACTTTTTAGCTTTTTTGATCATACAAGTCAATTCTTCTAAAACCATTCCGACTTCTGTCATGTAGCTTTCACTAGCGCTTTTTCCTAAGTCTTTATATAGAGCGGCATTGATTTCTTCTTCATGAGCTAGTATGCTCGCTTTCAGTTCTTTTAATTTTTCTACCCTGAATTCAGGAGATAATGTAGCGCCGCTAGCAAAATAATCTTTTTGTAGTTTGACTAATTCTTTTACTTCTTCTCTTTTCATTATTTTTCCTCCTTTACTTCTTTGCTTTTGTCTAGTAATAGTACATATAATTCTTTTAAATCATTTTTACTCAGTAGTTTAGGTGTAGGGTATAGCGGGGTAGCTTCTTTATACGCATATTCTACTAAATCATTTATATCTTTTTCTTTTAGTTCTTTTATGTATTTAGGGAATTTAAAGTAGCTATTTAGTTCATTTATCTTGTCTAAGAATATTCTGCTTGCCATCTCTGGACTCGCTTCTTCATCTGCTAAGCCGACATATACAGCTATCTCTTTTAATTTTTTGTAAATTTTAGCATTATATGCGTTAAGCACGTAGGGAAGGATGATAGCGTTTGATAGCCCGTGTGCTACATTATACGCTCCGCCTAATGAGTGCGCTATAGCATGCACATATCCTACATATGAACGAGTGAATGCCACGCCAGCAAGGTATGATGCTTCCAGCATATTAGCCCTAGCTTCTAAATTTTCGCCATTGTTGTAAGCTGGTTTTATATTTTTCAGTATAAGGCTGATAGACTCTAAAGCTGCTGCTCGAGTTTTCTTAGTGCTGCTTTTTCCTATATACGCTTCTATAGAATGCGTCAATGCATCCATTCCTGTAGATGCAGTGATATCTTTAGGTAGAAGTTTAGTTAGCTCAGCATCTAGCATGGCGTAGTGAGGAATGAGATTAAAATCATTTATTACATACTTGTGCTTAGTGGTAGAGTTAGTTATTACCGCAGCTAACGTAGTTTCGCTGCCTGACCCTGCTGTAGTAGGTAGCGCTATGAAAAGTGGAAGTTTTCTTCCTACTTTCAGAAGGCCTTTCATTTTGTTTAGGCTTTTCTTCTTCTTTACCACTCTAGCGCCTATAGCCTTAGCGCAATCTATTGAGCTGCCGCCACCGATAGCGATGATAGAGTCACAAGTATTTTTCTTATATAGTTCTAGTCCGCTTTCTACATTGTCCACGGTAGGATTAGCATTAGTTTCGCTAAATACGCTATAAACAAGTCCTGCATTTTCTAGTGCGGTTTTAAGTGCGGCTGTCAAACCTAATCCTTCTATCACTTTATCAGTCACGATGAGGGGGTGCGTTTTTTTCTTAGCTACTAAAAGCAGCGCTAATTGATCATAGTCGTCTAATTTTTTTGGGGCTCTATATGGAAGAAGGGGCATAGCCATTTTGAAAATGCCTTGATAAGTTCTAGCATATAGTTTAGTCATAAAATTCATATTCATATCTCCTTAGTTTAAAAGTATATATATAATATATTATTATCTAAATAATAGCAATCAAAAACAAGAAAAAATTCATTTAAAAGCAAAAAAATAATAGAAAATATATTCTTTTTTATTCTTTAAGATTATATTCGTTTGGAATTCAAACAAAAAAAGCAAGTTGTAAATTTTTCTACATTATTAATATGAAAAAAATGTTTGTAATTATTTATAATGTGTGATATTATATAAATAGCGAAAAAAAGGAGAAAAAGTATGAATAATTCTAAAAATCTTATTAAAGTCACTGGAATACTCTCTATAGCACTGAGCGTGGTGTCTTTGATAGTAGGGTTCTTTCTTATAGAACAAATCACTAACTTTCTAACTCAAGATTTAAGTGTGTTTTTTCCAGATGCGGATGTGGCTGAAATTAATGAAATTAAAGATGTGGTCGTGACGTTCATGAGCGGAACCTTTAAGAGTGCTAACATTACTCAAGGGGTGGCAGGCGCAGCTTTCGGCGTGGCATATTTATATATTGCTAAAGGCAGTGAAGAAGAAATGGTGAAAAGAAAGCTGGCTTACTTCATTTTAGGTGGGGTGAATTTCTTCGTTGGAATGAATCTAATAGTTCTAATTCTTTTCATAATTTCAGCAGTAGCACTTGAAAAGACGGATAAAGAGCTTAGCGAAAAAGCAGCGAAAGCTAAGGCGAGTTTGGAAGAAGAAAAAAGCGGCGAGTAATCCGCTTTTTTTAATAGGGTTAATATAATACAAAGATTATGTAATTATTTTTTTGTATAAAAAAGAATTTTTAAAAATAGTTTATTAAAAAAATTGATATTTTAGAAAATTTAATGTAAAATAAAGTTATATAAGCTTTTATGAAGAAAAAATATTCATTATCTTAGAAGGGGAAATTTAAAATGAAAAGTATTAAGTCAAACTCTAAAAATAAATTATTAAACATAGCGCTGATTTGTTTATTAGCTATCTGCGTTTTAGCTGTAGGCAGCATAGTATATTCTGGATCATGGCTAACTGGGGGAGATGAAAATGCTAGCTCAGGTAGTGCAGGTAGAATAATACTCGGAGTGAATGAGTCTAGCAGCCACCAAAATATAATATCTCAAAGCGTTTTAGACGGCAGCATTTCACTAGTGAGTGATGTCTCTCTAGAAGTGACGGCAGAAAGTCAGTCAGCATATGGAAGAATATACGCTGAGTTTTTAGGAACTGATAGCACGGCGTATACGCTTAATCATGATTTAACTACATATGAAAATTCAGTTTACTACTGGGAAAGAATAGGTCAATACTACTACCTAATGGACAAGGCAGATAGTCAGCCACTAGTGATGACAGTAGGGACTACATATACATTCCTTGAGAAATCAGCTAATACTTTCAGTGTAAATCCTTCGACTAATGATGATTTTAATCTTAATGCGAAAGTGGTTCAATCAGCTAACACTAGCCCGGCTACGGCAGCAGATTTAGCTGCGCTAATAGGCGATGATGTCACAGGCATAAAAAATATAGATCTAAATGTATCTGGAACAGGGGTGATTACACCTATCCCATCATACACCATAGCAGGGAGTATATCTTTCACAGTGACTGCTCAAGCTGCAGGCGAGGTGATTAAGAATGTAAGTGTATCAGGCGGAAGTATTACTTCTGAAACGGGAACAGAAACAGAAAAAACTTACACAGTAAGCCTTACAGGCAATGTTATTATATCAATAGATGTAGGAGTAAAAGCTCCAGTAGATATAATTATTCCAGAAGTTCCTAATATCGCGGATCTTATGACTCTTATACTTAATGAAGATCAAACGAGATTTAAAATAATATATAATAGTCCAAGTATTGATTATAGTGATGTAGTATATCCAGACAATGCTGCTGCAGAATTTTATTTCTTTACTCCGCTAAACACAGGGTATATATCTGACGATGACGCAGAAGCTGTAGCTCAAATATCTGCTTTAGATGCGGAAGAGAGATATGACGTTTCGGATTATAGCGTTCTGGAAATAGAAACAGATACTGATCTTGATAATAGACAATTTTGGTATGATGTTCCAGTAGGCGGAATGGAGATATATCCGCTATTTGCAGTTCCTGATGTTCATTCTAGTGATACGGATTATTCTTGGGCTTTTTATAGTGGAATAGTAGGTGATTATTATGGAAAGGATCCTGGAACAATAGCGCCTATTTTATCTAATAGTATAGTGGGAAACATAACAGGAACATCAGACGAGTCCATTTATAAATACTTAGGAACATATGAATTACTCCAAGCTATAATTATCCCATCAAGCAACACCGCAATCGGAGATTCATCGT
>CAYJMU010000049.1:0-1267 GCA_964371605.1 uncultured Lachnospiraceae bacterium | reverse complement strand
ATTTAAAAACAGAGGTAATAAACTTTTTGTCTTCTTTTTATGATTTAAAACTGCTTTCGAGCATTAATATACCGAGAAGTGTAGTTGAAATACGACCTTATGCATTTTATAATTGTAATGCTATGACAAATATTACTTTAAGTGATAGTGTGAGAAAGATATATTCGTTTGCTTTTGTATCATGTGGTGGTTTAGAGTCCGTATATTTTTATGACAATAGCCAATTAGAAGAAATAGGTTATAGTGCGTTTTCTTATTGTGTTAATTTAGAGAATATGATTCTCCCTAATAAAATAATAAATATAGATGCGAATGCATTTGCCGGAACACCTTGGTATACCAATAAGACAAATGATGCTATAGATAATATAATATATGCAGAAAATAGTTTGGGCGAGAAATCATACATTATAGGTTCGATTTCATCTATTAGTGGGGTGGTTAATATTTCTGATGAAACTATATGCATTGCTGCCGAGGCGTTTAACGGGAGATCGGCCATTACAGATGTAATGTTTCCAGATAGTATATTAGCCATCGGATCTGATGCATTCGATGGAACAGGTTGGTTTAATTCTTCACCTAATTTAATAAATGGATTACTGTATGGCAAAAATTCTATAGGAGACATAAATTATTTAGTGGATGGGAGTAGAGCCTCCGGAACTGTAAATATCGATAGTGATGTTAAAGTGATGGCAGAAGGAGTATTTTCAAGTAATTCTACTATTACGAATGTGACAGTATCAGAAGGTGTTAAGATTATAGATGAATATGCTTTTTCAGATTGTGAAAACTTGCAGACTGTTAATTTGCCTAGTGGCGTAGAGAATATAAAACTAGGGGCATTCTATAACTCTGGAATAATTTCGATAACTATTCCAGATAGTGTGATTACGATATCAAAGTCTGCGTTTTGGAGATGTAGCAGGTTGGAGTCAGTTATTTTTGGGGAACATAGTCAATTGGTTAACATAGAAGCAGAGGCATTTGGCTATTGTGTTAATTTAAGGGAAATGAATATGCCCAATAGTGTCTCATATATAGGTAGGAGTGCATTTTATCATTGCTCTAGCTTAACTAGTGTGACTATTCCAAATCGTCTGATAAGTATAAGTTGGGCCGTATTTTCTGACTGTGCAGTCTTGGTGTCAGTAACTATCCCTAATAGCGTGACAAGTATAGGGAATCAGGCGTTTTCTGGTTGCAGCAGTTTAACTACTATTACTATCCCTAGTAGCGTGACAAGTATAGGCTCTTCTGCGTT
>CAYJMU010000048.1:3047-7194 GCA_964371605.1 uncultured Lachnospiraceae bacterium | reverse complement strand
TAGTGTTAGCAAGATTTTAGTTTCTAAAAATATGTTGCTTGAAGATGAGAAGTCATTTATCGACGATATGAGTTTAAAAACTATAGAAAGAGTAATGAAGATAAAAGCTGCGATGCTTGACTATGATGGTGAAAGCTTTGTAGATGAAATAATAGGAGAAATAAAATGAAAAAAACACCTTTAGTAGCCGTAGTAGGCAGGCCAAATGTTGGAAAAAGTACCTTTTTCAATAGAGTGGCAGGAAGAAGAATAAGTATAGTGAAAGATGAGCCTGGTGTGACTAGAGATAGAGTTTATGCGGATGCTGAATGGTTGAATTATAACTTTAAATTAATAGATACAGGCGGTTTAGATTTTTCTAAAAATGATGATGTGAATACTGGCATAATAAAACAAGCACAAGTAGCAATAGATTTAGCTGATGTGATTTTGTTTTTCGTAGATGGTATTAGTGGGCTTACTAGTCAAGATGAAGAGGTGGGCAAGTTTTTAAGAAGAAGCAAAAAACCAGTAATCTTAGTAGTGAACAAAATAGATAATAACCAGCTAGAAAACACTTATGAGTTTTATGCGTTAGGGTTTGGTGATCCTATAGCTATCAGTAGTGAACTGAGCAAAGGGCTTGGTGATCTATTAGATGAAGTGGTATCACACTTTGGGAAAGAAGCTACAGAGGAAGAAGATGAAAAAAGAGTTAAAATAGCTATAGTTGGAAGGCCTAATGCCGGAAAAAGCAGCTTAACTAACGCGATACTAAAAGAGGAAAGGTGTGTGGTAGGCGCGGAGGCCGGCACTACTAGAGATGCGGTAGATACGCCTTTTGATTATAATGGAAAAAGTTATACGCTTATAGACACAGCAGGTATTAGAAAGCAGCGTTCAGTAGAACTAAACACTATAGAAAGCTATTCAGTGTTAAGAAGCTTCGAGGCTATACGTAGAAGTAATGTAGTAATCTTGATGATAGATGCCGAAAAAGGTGTGACTGAGCAAGACCAAAGAATTTTAGGCTATGTGTTAGAAGAGAAAAAGCCGATAGTAATAGTTATGAATAAGTGGGACCTTATAGAAAAAGATAGCTATAGTATATTAAAATTCGAAGAAGAATTAAAAAGTAAATTTTCATTCATTAATTATTATAAGAGTTTATTTATCAGTGCTAAAACTGGGCTACGAGTTTCTAAAGTTTTAGAAACGGCAGATGTGGTTTATGAAAATGCTAGCAGAAGAATACCTACTAGTTTACTGAATGAACTATTAGCTGACGCTATGAGAATTACTCAACCACCTGCTCAAAAAGGTAGAAGAGTGAAAGTTTACTTCGGGGCGCAAACAGGAACTAATCCACCGATGTTTACTCTCAGTGTAAATGATAAAAGAAATATGCAAAATTCATATATAAGATATTTAGAAAATTATATCAGAAAGAATGTGGACTTTTCAGGTTCGCCTATTGAAATCGTATTAAAAAATAGAAGTGAAGATTAGGAGAAGGTATGGAAATTTTGAAAATAAGTATGTTGGTTTTAGCGGGTTATCTTATAGGAAACATTAGCTTTGCTAGAATTATTAGCGAAAAAAAGGGAAAGTCTATCACTAAACTTGGCAGTGGAAATCCTGGGACAATGAATATGCTTAGAAACTTCGGCATGAAAACAGGAACGGTCACTCTTCTTTTAGATATTCTTAAAGGAGTAATAGGTGGGTTAATAGGATTCCTTGGCGTGAAATTTTTAGGGGTAAATTTACCAGCAGAAAGTATGATTTATGCTTGCGGTTTAGCTGTAGTAGTAGGTCATATATTTCCAGTCTTTCATAAGTTTAAAGGTGGAAAAGGTATCGCTAGCGGGGTAGGTGTATTCTTAATGGCTAACCCTATATACACTTTAGTGATATTTGCTATAGGTATTTTGATCATATATCTAACTAAGTTAGGCAGCATTGGTAGTTTGTTTGTAATCACTACACTAGCTGTTATAGAATGTATTAGATTATTTGATGTAAGTATTGTAGCTTTCGTTTGTATTATTCTTATAGCTATATTAGTTTGGTATTCGCATAAGAACAATGTGGTTAGATTAGTAAAAGGTGAAGAAAATGAAGTTCATATTTTCGGAAAGCCAAAACCTAAAGAAGAAATTTTAGAAGAAAAACCTAATGATGTAGAGATTAAAGCAGAATCTAAAGAAGAGGATAAAAAATAATTATTTAAACTATTTTACAAAATAGGCATGCTAATACGCTAGACAGAAATGATAGAAAGAGGCATAGTGGTAAAATGTAAGATAGTTTTTTTATATTTGTTTTAGAAAAGTATACTGCTGAAATATAAAATACCGTTTCGCTGCTACTAGCTATTACGCTAGCAGATCTGCCTATATAACTATCAGCGCCGTAAGTAGAGAGAATATCACTAAGCGCAGCCATGCTACCGCTACCGCTAAAGGGTTTCAGAAATATGAGTGTATTCAGTTCAGGAGGTATGCCAAGAAAACTGGTGACAGGGCTAAGTATGGTGGAGATATGAGAAGCTAGTCCAGATATATTAAATATTTCTAGCATAATAAAAATGCTCAGGACATAGGGGAAAATATCGAATACTAAATTTAAACTTTTTTTAGAACCCACTATAAAACAATCATACACATTTTGCTTTTTTAAAAATGCGTATGACAAAAGAATTAATATCAATGATGGAAGAATGTAATCAGCGATTTTTGTCATCTTTTTCTCCTTATTGAAAGTAATTTAACTAAAAATAATCCTATTATAGTGACAGTTAGACTAGTCAGAAATGTAGGGATAATGATACTAGAGGGCTGAGCGCTATCGTAAAGAGTACGCAGTCCTATAACAGTAGTAGGGATAAGCTGAAGGCAGGTGGTATTTAACACCATTAAAACAGATATATCATGATTAATTTTTTCTTCCTTTTTAGCTAGTAGCGTCGTCGCAGCTATGCCGCTAGGAGTAGCAGCATTGCTCATGCCTAAAAAATTGCTAGTAAAATTAAGGGAAATTTGATTTAATGATTCTTTATCTTTAGTGTGAAATAATTTAGAGAAAACTGGATAAAGCAATGCGGAAATGAATTTTAAAAAGCCACACCTTTCCATTATTTCTATGATGCTCAGCCAAAAAGCGTAAATAGCTATCATAGATATAGAAAAAGTGACTGCTTTTTCTGCGCCAGAAAGATAGGTGGAAAGAATATTTTCAGGTGAAAAAATAAGCATGAGTGTGCTGCTTAAAATCAATAAAATAGTAAATAATTTACTCATATAATATAATATTATTTAACTGAATAAAACTTGACAATTATACGGATATTTGATATATTTAATAGCGATAGGAGATATTTTTTTTATGGAAAAAGAAAACAAATTTTATATAACTACCCCGATATATTATACTAATGGAAACTTCCATTTAGGGCATTGTTATACTACTGTATTAGCAGATTCGCTAGCTAGATATCACAGAGAAAAAGGTGAAGATGTGATGTTTCTAACTGGCACAGACGAACATGGTATGAAGGTGGAAAACACTGCTAAAGACTTAGGTGAAAATCCTAAAGATTTCGTAGATGAATTAGTGCTGAAGGCGAAAAGTTTATGGGAAAGATTAGGTATTTCTTATGATTATTTCATTAGAACTACTGATGAAGATCATAAAGAAGTGGTCCAAAAAATCTTTAAAAAATTGTTTGATCAAGATGATATATATCTAGGTGATTATGAAGGATTATATTGCACAGGTTGTGAAGCTTTTTACACGCCTAGTCAAGCTAAAGATGGCTTATGTCCAGAGTGTAATAAACAGTTAGAAAAAGCTAAAGAAAAGGCTTACTTCTTCAGGTTAAGTAAGTATGAAGATAGGTTAAAAGAATTGTTTTTAGATAACAAAGAATTCATAAAACTTGACAGCACTCGTAATGAAATGTTTAATAATTTTCTTAAGCCAGGACTAGAAGATTTATGTGTAAGTAGAACTACTTTCACCTGGGGAATCCCAGTAGATTTCGATCCTGAACATGTAGTATATGTTTGGCTAGATGCCCTCACTAATTATATTAGCGCTATGGGATATCTAAAAGAAGATAGCTCAAACTTCGATAAATTTTGGCCAGCAGATTTACATCTAATGG
>CAYJMU010000048.1:0-3037 GCA_964371605.1 uncultured Lachnospiraceae bacterium | reverse complement strand
TCTAATGGCTAAAGAAATCACTAGGTTTCATACTATTATTTGGCCTGCATTTTTGATGGCGCTAGATTTACCTATCCCTAAACAAATTCATGCTCATGGTTGGCTTACTGCTACTGGTGGGGCTAAGATGGGTAAAAGCGTTGGTAATGGATTTAATCCTCTTGTTCTATGCGATAGATATGGTGAAGACGCGGTTAGATATTTTCTTTTAAAAGATGGTCCACTTTTCCAAGATGCTAGTTATGATACTGAAAACTTTTTAAATGTGTTTAATAAAGATTTATGTAATACACTAGGTAATTTGATCAGCAGAACTACTGCTATGATTAACCAAAATTTCGAAGAAGGTATTCTTCCTAGCATGAAAAACACTAATGAAGTGGATAAAGAATACATCTCTAGAATAAATTCGCTAAAAAGTGAAATAGATAGTGACATGCTGAATTTAAATGTCAGAGCGGCACTAGAAAAAATTATGTTAGTTCTAGAAGAAGGGAATAAATACCTAGAAGTACGTGCGCCTTGGGTATTGGCTAAAGAAGAGAATAAGAAAGATGAAATCAATAGTATTTTATATATTTTAACTGAAAGCATAAGAGTGGCGGGGGTACTATTGAAGTCATATATTCCTAATACTAGTAAGGAAATTTTAGATAGAATTAGCGTTCCTGAAAACTTTAGAACTTTAGAAAATGCTAAGTTTATAGCTGATATAGATGGTAGAAAAATCGAGAAGAAAGATGCGCTCTTTCCTAGACTGAAAATAGCTGATGAACTTAAAATCATAGAAGGTGAAAAGTAATGGTGATAGATTCGCACGCACACATCAATAGCGACAAGTGTGAAAAAGATATTGATCTGCTTATAGCTGACATGAAAGAAGATAATTTAGAAAGTTTAATCAGCGTTAGTTATGATTTAGAGAGTAGTAAAGAAAACTTACAGTTGGCTAAAAAGTATGAAAATGTATACGCCGCTATTGGCGTGCATCCCATAGATATAGATTACTATAATGCTGAAATGGAAAGTTTTATTTTAGAAAATGCGTCAGAAAAGAAAGTGGTAGCGATAGGTGAAATAGGCCTTGATTACTACTACCAAAAAGAAAACAAGGAAGAGCAGAAACGAGTTTTCATAGAGCAGATAAAGCTGGCTAAAAAATGTAATCTGCCTATCATAGTTCATGTTAGAGATGCTATGGCGGACACTTATGAAATTTTAGAAAAGTATGCTAAAGGGGTAGGCGGCGTCATACACTGCTATTCTGGAAGCTTAGAAATGGCTGAAAAGTTTATAGCTCTTGGTTTCAAGCTAGGATTTACTGGCGTAATAACTTTTCCAAATAATAAAAACAGTGAAAAGGTGATAAATGGTATCAGCATAGAAGATATTTTGATAGAAACTGATTGCCCTTATATGACGCCTGTGCCGCATAGAGGTAAGATAAATAAACCGAAATATGTAAACTTTGTGGCAGAGAAAGTAGCAGAAATGAAAAATATGTCTTTAGAAGATGTAGAAAAAATAACAGTGGAAAATACTAAAAGAGTTTTCCCTAAGATGAAATAGTGAGGCAATATGAGTGAAATTTTAAAAGAGTTAAGAGATAATGATTTTTCATTTAAGAAAAAATTCGGTCAAAATTTCATTACAGATACTAACTTACTCAGATCCATAGTAAGTGATGCAGAAGTGAATGAAGGTGATTTAGTTTTAGAGATAGGAGTGGGGGCAGGATCTTTGACCAGTGAAATATCTGCTAAGGCTGAAAAGGTATTAGCCTATGAGATAGATATCACGCTGGAAGAATATTTAAAAGAAAAGTTTAATGGAAGTAATGTGAATGTTATATTTAATGATTTCATGAAAACTACTGCTGAGGAGGTTAACGCTTATTTCAGTAATAAAAGATATAAAGTGGTGGCAAATCTACCTTACTATATTACTACGCCTATAATATTTAAACTAATAGAAGAAAATTATAATATAGAAAGCCTTACCATAATGGTGCAGAAAGAGGTGGCAGAAAGAGTGGTTTCTACTGACAAAAGTGGTGATTATGGCATAATAAGCGTTCTTATCAATGCTATAGCTGATACTAAGATTAGTAGAATAGTTAACAGAAATATGTTTACGCCAGCACCTAATGTAGATAGTGCAATACTTAATATAAAGTTAAAAAAAGATGTAGATTTTGATTTTTCTGCATTTCAAAAAATAGTTAGAAAAGCTTTTTCTATGAGAAGAAAAACTTTGAATAATAATCTTAAGGGATTAATTTCGGCAGAAGATTTTGAAAATGCGGGCATCGAAAGTTCGAGAAGAGCGGAAGATTTATCTATAGATGAATTCAAAAAGTTAGCATCTAAAAAAAATAAAAAAGGCAATTAGTTGCTCTTTTTTTAATTGACAATATTTTGGTAATGAGGTATAATGAAAAAATGAAAAAAATAACAGTAAATGAATTGAAAAATATGTGGCTTAACTTCTTCAAGAGTAAAAACCACGAAATAATATCTAGTAGCTCACTAATACCTGAAAATGATAATAGTGTTCTTTTTACTACGGCAGGAATGCATCCGTTAGTTCCTTATATTTTAGGAAAAGAGCATCCTAAAGGAAAAAGGCTGGCTAATGTTCAAAAATGTATCAGGACTAATGATATAGATGAAGTGGGTGATGATAGTCACTGCACATTTTTTGAGATGTTAGGGAATTGGTCACTTGGCGATTATTTTAAAAAGGAAATGATTCCTTATTCTTTCGAATTTTTGACAGGAAAGGATTATTTAGATTTGCCGCTAGAAAAATTAGCTGTCACTGTTTTTGAAGGTGATGAGAATGCAGATAGAGATGATGAGAGTGCAGAGATTTGGAAAAGTTTAGGCATGAAAGATGATCAAATCTTCTTTTTAGGTAAGAAAGATAATTGGTGGTCAGCAGGAGACACTGGTCCTTGCGGTCCAGACACTGAAATGTTCGTAATAGATGAAAGCAAACCTAAGTGTAGTGAAAAATGTGATCCTAGCTGTGATTG
>CAYJMU010000047.1:0-7348 GCA_964371605.1 uncultured Lachnospiraceae bacterium | reverse complement strand
TAGGTAAAAAATTCGGCGACAGTGAAAATCCACTACTTGTTAGTGTGAGGAGCGGGGCTAGAGTGAGTATGCCGGGCATGATGGACACTATCTTAAACTTAGGCTTAAATGATACCACAGCAGCTACTCTGGCTAGATTGAGCGGAAATGAATGGTTTGCTGCCGACACATATAGAAGATTTATCCAAATGTTCGCTAGCGTGGCTATGGAGCTAAATATAGATGAATTTGAACATATTCTAGAGAATAAAAAAGAAAGTGTTGGTGCTAAAACTGATCAAGACTTAAGCGTAGCTGACTTAAATGACATAGTTAAGAAATATAAAGAAAAATATAAAGAATTAAAAGGAACTGAATTCCCGTCTAGCCCAGAAGAGCAATTGTTCGAAGCGGTTAGAGCGGTATTTAGAAGTTGGGGAAATCCTAGAGCGGTATCATACAGAAGATTAAACCATATACCTTCTGAATGGGGGACAGCGGTAAACGTTCAAGAAATGGTATTCGGAAACTTAGGCGATACTAGTGGTAGCGGCGTGGCGTTCAGTAGAAATCCATCTAATGGCGAAGATGAATTATATGGCGAATATTTGATGAACGCTCAAGGTGAAGATATAGTAGCGGGCATACGAACTCCGTTATCAATGGACATCATGAAAAATGAAAACAAAGAAATTTATGATGAGTTTTTAGCATTAATTAAAAAGCTAGAGCTTCATTATAAAGATATGCAGGACTGTGAGTTTACTATCGAAAATGGAAAGCTTTACATGCTCCAAACTAGAAACGGAAAGAGGACGGCTAAGGCGGCATTAAAGATAGCTGTAGATATGGTTAAAGAAGGCGTGCTTACTGAAGAGGAGGCGCTGCTTAAAATAGACCCTTATAACTTAGACGCACTTCTTCATCCTACATTCAATGAAGAGTCTATGAAAGTGGCTAAATTGATAGGTAGTGGATTGCCAGCTAGTCCAGGCGCAGGGTCAGGAAAGGTGTGCTTATCTAGTGAAAGTGCGGTAGCTATGAAAGAAAAGGGAGAAAAGGCTCTTCTTGTTAGATTAGAAACTAGCGCAGAAGATATAGAAGGTATGCATTGTAGTGAAGGCATACTTACTGGCCGCGGTGGTATGACTAGTCACGCAGCAGTGGTAGCTAGAGGTTTAGGCACTCCTTGTGTGGCGGGATGTTCTGAGCTTAAAATAGATGAAGGCGCTATAGAAATAAATGGGCATATTCTTAAAGATGGTGATTATCTGTCTATAGATGGAAACACTGGTAATATATACGCAGGAAAAATAGAAATGACTCCAGCTGTTATGGATGAATACTTTGAAACTATCATGAAATGGAGTGATAAGTATAAAGCATTATACGTGAGAGCTAATGCAGACACTAAGGTAGATGCAGAAACAGCATATAACTTCGGAGCTAAAGGTATTGGGCTAGTTAGAACAGAGCATATGTTCTTCGAGCCAGAAAGAATACTTCCTATGCGTCAAATGATAGTAGCTACTAATGAGGCAGAAAGAAAAGCGGCATTAGAGAAACTATTACCTATGCAAAAAGATGATTTTTATAAACTTTATAAGGAAATGAAGGGTAGTCCAGTAGCTGTAAGACTGCTTGATCCACCATTCCATGAATTTTTACCTAAAGAGAAACCAGAAACATTAGCGCTCGCTGAAGTGACTGGACTAAGCTTAGAAGGTTTAGAGGAGATCATGGAAGAGCTTAAAGAGTTTAATCCTATGATGGGGCATAGAGGATGTAGATTAGCTGTGACATATCCAGAAGTGGCTAAGATGCAGGTGCGCGCTATCATAGAAGCGGCAATAGAATATAACAAAGATGCAGATAAGAAGGTATTGCCTGAAATAGCTGTGCCACTAGTTAGCGATCTGAAAGAATTTTTATATATAAAAGATATAATAGTTAATACCGCTAATGAAGTAATGGAAAAATACAATGAAAAAATAGAATACATGATAGGTGTGACTGTCGAAGTACCTAGAGCTATCATGCTAGCGGACAAGCTAGCTGAGCATGCGGAATTCTTTTCATTCGGGACTAATGACCTTACTCAAATGACTTTCGGTTTTTCTAGAGATGATGCTGGTAAATTCCTGAAAGATTATAGCGAGAAAGGATTGATAGAAAATGATCCGTTCGCCACTATTGATACTGAGGGGGTGGGCAAACTTATAAAAGCTTGCGTAGATGCAGGAAAAGGCGTGAAAGAACATATGGAAATAGGTGTATGCGGCGAGCACGGTGGCGATCCTAGAAGTATAGAGTTCTTCCATAATGCAGGGCTTGATTATGTGAGTTGTTCTCCATATAGAGTGCCGATAGCACTTTTAGCAGCAGCACAAGCTAACATAAAAAATAAAAGAAAATAAGAAAAAAGTAAAGGCGAATACTTGCCTTTCTTTTTTTATGAAAATGGAGAAAAATGCTTGCAATTGATGCTGGCATATGCTATAATCAAATGTTTTAAAAGAAACTACACAGTGATAAGCCATTCATTTTGCTGTTGCCAGGATGTGAGAATGATTAGAAGAGTATCTAACATAAGTAGCGAAAGGTTGAAAAATGGAGAGATAAAGCTATCACGAGGAATAAAAACAGGAGGAAAAATTTATGTCAGTAATTTCAATGAAACAACTATTAGAAGCAGGTGTTCACTTCGGACACCAAACTAGAAAATGGAACCCTAAAATGGGAAAATACATTTTCACAGCAAGAAATGATATTCATATCATAAACTTGGAACAAACTGAAGAGCAAGTTAAAACTGCTTACAAGTTCGTTAAAGACGCCGTAGACAATGGCGCAAATGTTCTTTTCGTGGGAACTAAAAAACAAGCGCAAGACGCAGTGAAGGAAGAAGCTATCCGTTCAGGAATGTTCTACATCAATTCAAGATGGTTAGGTGGTACATTAACTAACTTTAAAACTATCAGAAGCAGAGTAGAAAGATTAAACTTCATAGACAAAATGGAAAAATTAGGTGAATTCGATTTATTACCTAAAAAAGAAGTGGCTAAACTTAAGCACGAAAGAGATAACCTTGATAAAAATCTTGGTGGTATCAGAGAAATGGTTAAATTGCCAGGACTTATCTTCGTGGTAGATAGTAAGAAAGAGCACATTTGTATTAAAGAAGCTAAGAAATTAGGAATACCAGTAGTAGGTTTAATCGATACTAACTGTAATCCTGATGATGTGGATGTAGTAATCGCAGGTAATGACGATGCTATAAGAAGCGTTAAATTAATAGCAAGCGTTATGGCTAATGCTGTAATAGAAGCTAGAGAAGGCGTTCAATTCTCAGCTGAAGATGTATCTGATGAAGCTACATTCGAAGCTTTAATCGAAACAGGTGAAGTTTTAAATATGCCAGTAGAAAAAGAAGAAGTAGAAGAAGCTAAAAAACCGGCTAAAAAAGCAGCTCCTAAGGCAGCTAAAAAAGTAGCTGAAGTTAAAGAAGAAGCTAAGAAAACTACTACTAAAAAAGTAGCTGAAGCTAAAGAAGAAAAGTCAGCAGCTAAAAAAGCTACTACTAAAAAAGTAGCTGAAGCTAAGGAAGAAAAACCAGCAGCTAAAAAAGCTACTACTAAAAAAGCAGCTGAAGCTAAAGAAGAAAAACCAGCAGCTAAGAAAACTACTGCTAAAAAAGCTACAGCTAAAACTGAAGAAGCTAAATAAGAATACGAGGAGTAATTTAATATGTTTACAGCACAAGATGTAATGAAACTACGCGCAATAACTGGTGCGGGAATGATGGATTGTAAAGTTGCCCTAAAAGAAACTGAAGGCAATATGGATAAAGCAGTAGAACTTTTAAGAGAAAAAGGTATAGCTGCAGCAGCTAAAAAACAAGGAAGAATCGCAGCTGAAGGCGTGGTAGGTTCATATGTTCACATGAACGGATCTATTGGCGTTTTAGTAGAAGTGAATTGTGAAACTGACTTCGTTGCTAAGAGTGATAAATTCTTAGAATTAGTTAAAAATATTTCTATGCATATCGCGGCTAATAAGCCTAGATATATCAGCGTAGAAGAAGTTCCAGCTGAAGAAGTAGCTAAAGAAAAAGAAATCCTTACAGCTCAAGCTATCGCAGAAGGCAAACCAGCTAACGTGGTAGAAAAAATGATCGAAGGAAGAATTAAAAAATACTTAGCAGAAATCTGCTTAATGGATCAACCATATGTTAAAGATGGTGATAAAATCATATCTGAAGTTTTAAATGAAGCTATCTTAACTATAGGTGAAAAAATCTCTATCAGAAGATTTACTCGTTATGAAATGGGCGAAGGTTTAGAAAAGAGACAAGACGATTTCGCTGAAGAAGTTCGTAAACAATTAGAAAAATAAGTAATATAAACTATTTTTCTATATAAAGAAAGAAAAAGCTGCTAGCTAGGCGGCTTTTTTCATATTATTAATTGATTTCTAGTTATGTTTTTGATATAATGAGTGTATATTATTTAAATAGGAGAAGAAAGAAAATGGGTAAGTTTACGACAGTAGATGAAGTATTCGAAAACTTAAGTTTCGAATTAGAAGGTGTGATAGAACATCTGAATAAAGAATATGACGCAGTGAGAGTAGGAAGAGCGAATCCTAAAATATTAGACAGGGTGATGGCTGACTATTATGGAACTAAAACTCCACTTAATCAAATGGCAAACATTTCAGTGCCAGAACCAAGAATGTTGATGGTGAGCGTTTGGGATCAAAGCATGCTAAAAGAAGTGGTTAGGGCTATTAATGAAGCTAATTTAGGGGTGACGCCTAGTGATGACGGAAAGGTGATTCGTTTAGTTTTTCCTGCGATGACAGAAGAAAGAAGAAAGCAGGTGGCTAAAGATATCAAGAAAATGGCGGAAGATAGCAAGGTTTCTGCTAGAAATGTGAGAAGAGAAGCTTTAGATGAATTGAAAGCTCTTAAGAAAGATAATGTTATCACTGAAGATGATTTAGTAGCTAATGAAAAAGAAGTCCAAAAAGAAATAGATAATACTGTGGCTAAGATAGAAGATATTTTCGCTAAAAAAGAAAAAGATGTGTTAAGCATATAATACTAGTTTTATTTTAGGGGGGAGAATGATTTTTAAGAATAAAAACATTATAGATAAAAATAAACTGCCAAGGCATGTCGCATTCATAGTAGATGGAAATGGAAGATGGGCGAAAAAGCGTGGTTTGCCGCGTAGCGTTGGTCATAAATTCGGCATTGAAAGAGTGAAAAATGTGATAGATTATTCGGTAGAATGTGGTATAGAAGTGATATCTTTTTATCTATTTAGTACAGAAAATTGGAAAAGAGATAAGGCGGAAATAGATGGGATATTCGAGCTTTTACGCGATTATCTAAGAGATGAAAGAAAGAGTTTTAAGAAAAATGATTATAAAATCACTACTATGGGCGATATTTCTAAACTGCCTAAAGATATAGTGAAAAAGCTCAGTGAAGTGAAAGATGATACTAAAGATTGTAAAAAAATCATTATAAACTTAGCTTTGAATTATGGGGGTAGAGATGAGATTCTAAGCGCGGCGCAAGGTATGATAGATGATGGGGTGAAAGAGGTGAGTTTAGAATCTTTCTCTAAATATCTATATACTTATCAGCTGCCCGATCCTGATCTGATAGTTAGGACTAGTGGGGAAGAAAGGTTAAGTAATTTTATGCTTTTCCAGTTAGCTTATAGCGAGCTATATTTCTGCGATGCTAATTGGCCAGATTTTGATAAAAAAGAGTTTGAAAAAGCTCTACTTAATTTTACTAAGAGAAAAAGATGAAAACAAGATTAATTACCGGAAGTTTATTTTTATTAGCGATAGTGGCGTTCATAGCACTAAGAGAAGTTTCTACATTATTTTTTGACTTCTTCGTGATGGCTATAAGTGTATATGGTGCGTATGAAGTGAGTAGCGTGCTAGATAAGGGGAAGAAGTATAATAATGCGATCATATCTATAATCTTTCCGATTTTAGTAATATTTGCATACTTTTTAGGTATACAATATAATGTAGGCGTATTAGGTATGGCAGCGATTATATTAAGCTTGATATTAGTGTTCATGCTGATAGCTTTAGTGGCTCCATTGTTTGATAAGGATAGAACTAGAACTATTATGATCAGAAAAGAGGTGACAGGTTCAGTATTTAGCTATGCCGTTAAAAAAATGGTCAATACTCTTAAGATTATGATTTATCCTACTATTCTTCTTACTAGCGTTTACTTGATGAATAATATCAACAGTCTTGAACTGGCTGGTAATAGCGTGGTGATAGAAAATGCTGACTTTGGGTTATTTCTTATAGTTTTCACTTTCGCAGTGACTATGTTAACAGATACTTTAGCGTATGTGGTAGGTTCTACTATTCGCGGACCTAAACTAATGCCTAAAATCAGTCCTAAAAAGACGATTTCAGGTTCAATAGGTGGACTGCTTGGGGCGGTGTTCTCTTCTGTGGTGGTTTACTCAATATTTAATTCTATGAAAGATTTTAATATAGCATTTTTTGCGTTAGAATTGACGCCGCTTATCTTCGTAATACTTGGACTGATCGTAGGTATTTTAGGGCAAGCAGGCGACTTGTTCGCTAGTGCTATTAAAAGAAAGAGTGATGTAAAAGATTTTAGTAATTTGATGCCAGGTCATGGCGGAATAATGGATAGATTCGATGCGTTTAGTTTTAATGCAGTATTCATTGTAGCTTTCTTTATTACTTTCATATCACTAGCTTAAGGGAGGTTTAAACTTGATTATTTTATATATAGCAGTAGCTTTATTTGTTTTACTATTGATGGTGACTATTCATGAATTAGGGCATTATCTAGCAGGCAAGATGTTAGGCTTTAAGATCAATGAGTTTTCTATCGGATTTGGTAAAGCTCTTTATACTAAAAAGAAGGCTAATGGCGAAGTTTTTAGTATAAGACTGCTTCCTTTAGGTGGATATTGTGCATTCGAGGGGGAGAGTGAAAATTCAGACAATGCACAAGCTTTTAATAAACAAAAACCATGGAAAAGATTAATAGTATTGTTTGCGGGGGCTTTCTTTAATATAGTTTCAGCGGTGTTTTTCTCTTTCATTTTATTGGTAGGAATCGGTTATGATGTGCCAGAAATAAAAAATGTCACTTCTTCATTCGATCCTAATGAATATGTTAGAAGAGTAGATGATGGCGGAGAAATTTTTTCGAAAAATGATCAAATTATTAAAATTTCTGATGCTGGTGGTAATGTGATATTTGATATTTCCACTAGTGAAGAAAGTGTGATTTCTGTCATAGACGACTTAGCCATAGGCGCGGAAATAACCTTTGAAATCAAGG
>CAYJMU010000046.1:0-7363 GCA_964371605.1 uncultured Lachnospiraceae bacterium | reverse complement strand
TTCTACCACATCCCCTCTGACTCTAAACTTCCCACGCTGAAAGTCTATGTCATTTCTTTCATATTGAATTTCTAGTAATTTTTTAATCAAAAGCTTTCTTTCATACTCTTCCCCTTTTCTTATAGAAATTTGAAGATCAAGATAACTTTTCGGGCTGCCAAGTCCGTATATACAGCTCACACTACTAACTACTATGGTGTCCCTTCTTTCCATCAAGCTAGCCGTCGCACTATGACGCATTTTTTCTATTTCATCATTTATAGAACTGTCTTTTTCTATATAAGTATCAGTAGAAGAAATATAAGCTTCAGGCTGATAATAATCATAATAACTGACAAAAAATTCTAACCGATTTTCAGGAAAGAATTCTTTAAACTCATTGTATAATTGAGCGGCTAAAGTTTTATTATGAGCGAGAATCAATGCAGGTCTGTTCGAGTTTGCTATCACATTAGCCATAGTGAAAGTTTTACCACTTCCTGTCACGCCCAGAAGAATTTGCTCACTGATGCCATCTTTTAAACCTTGACATAGTCCGTCTATTGCCTTAGGCTGATCACCACTAGGAGTATATTTGCTTACTAATTTAAAATTTTTCATATAACATTATAACACGAAAAAATAAAATTTAAAATAAAATATCTAAATTATTCTATGATAATTATAATGGTAGGAGAAAATAGTGAAAGAATGATGGCGTAATAAGTGAGGAGCAGTAATAAATTAATAAGTAGTATAAGAAAATAATGTCGGTTTAAATTGCATGGGGTGTTTTTTATATACCTAAAAAAGTGAATATCACAGTAGCCATTACAGCAGAGGAAATAGTGAGAAAGAAGGAAAATAAATATTAAATCAGCTAGAACTATGCCGAATATGAGAAATAATAGCCCACCTACAGAAAATGAAAGAAAAAACACTATTATATCTACTCCAAGAATATAGAAAAGATAGCCGAAAACTAGCATCCCTATGAATCTAAAGTGCCTCAGTGTGCTGATTAAAAAAAATACAAAAAGTAAAAATAAATAATTCAGAAATTTGAAAAATAAAAGTGTAAATAAAGCGGTGTCCCCTTGAAGAAAATTAATGAACTTCTCATCTCTGAAATTCAGGTATGAGATATCTACACCAGTAGAAGAAGCATAGCTGATGCCTATAATTAAGCCTAAAATCATAGTAATGAGTAAAAAAGAATAATAAACACTATGACTAGTGAAGACATAAGCAAGATAAGATTTTAGTCTAAAAAAAAAGCTATCAATTTTATAATTTTTCTTCATACATATATATATGAATTAAATCTATTAATATTGATAACTTTATATTCTCTTAACCTTTTTTCAGCATATTTACCCTTTTTATGTGACGCTCCTCACTAGAAAATTCTGCAGTTAAGAAAGCGTCTAACGCCCTTTTAAACTTAGCTTTTTCGCTAAAACAAATAGCGTTAGCATTATTATGCTCGCGACTAAGTCTTGCTATTTTCTCATTGTAGCCCTGCACTGAGCGTAAATTAGCCATTTTATTAGCTGCTATATTTACGCCTACGCCAGATCCGCATATGAATACACCAAAGTCGCCTTCGCTAATTTTTTTAGCAGCTTTTTCTACTATCACAGGATAGTCAGCATTCATGCCCATGTCTTGAAATGGAATGTTTTTTTTAGTAAGGTGAGTTTTGATTTTCTCTTTCAAAATTTCACCTCTATGATCACTTGCTAATATTATCATATTATTCTCCTAATATTTTATAAAATTCATCTTCAGTAATTAGTTTTATCCCCAGTAATTCGGCTTTAGTTTTCTTAGAGCCAGCATTTTCACCATATATGACATAGTCTGTTTTTTTGCTTACTGAACTAGCGGATTTTCCGCCGTTTTTAACTATCATATTAGAAATTTCATCTCTAGAATTTTCAATCATGCTTCCAGTAATTACGAAGGTTTTTCCAGATAGTTTATCACTGATCAGTTTATTGGTAGCGTCTTGTATTTTCACCCCTCTATCATATAGTGCATTAATAACTTCTAAATGATCTGTATTTTTAAAATATTCTACTATATTCAGTGCTACCACATCGCCAATGCCGTCTATATTCCTTAAATCTTCATATTCAGCATTTTTGATTTCCTCAAAAGAAGAAAATTTAGAAGTCAAGTCTTCTGCTGTCTTTTTTCCCACATTCAATATTCCTAACGCATATATAAACTTGTTCAGTGGTATATTTTTACTTTCATTTATCGCATTAATTACATTAGTCGCCTTCTTTTCTTTAAACAAATCTAACTTTTCTATGTCTTCTTTTTTCAATGAATATATATCGCTTATGTTTTTTAAATTCAAGTTTTCCATGAAAGTATGGATGGTCTTTTCGCTAATTCCTTCTATATTCATGCCATCTCTACTAGTGAAATGAACTATACTTTCTTTAATTTGCTCTTTACAATTTTTACTATTTAGACAAAACAAGTTCGCCCCGATTTCTTTTAAATTACTTCCACAACTAGGACACTCTCTGATTTTAATTATTTCTCTGCTATCAGGTAGTTCTTCTGCCAGTTCTAAGATTTCAGGTATAACTTCATTACTTCTTCTGATAAATACGCGACTATTAATCTTTAGCTTTTTACGCGTAATATCTTGGAAATTATTAAGTGTGGCTCTAGATATTTTAGCCCCGCTTAATTCTACAGGCTCTACTATAGCGTTTGGGGTAATTTTTCCCGTTCTACCCACCTGCCAAACTACGTCTAGCAGTTTAGTGGTCACTAACTCTGCAGGAAACTTAAATGCAAGCATAAATTTAGGAAATTTAGCAGTATAGCCTATCTCATTTCTGCTAGCTATATCATTTAGTTTAATTACCACGCCATCCGTTAGTACATCTAGTGATTTCTTCTCTTCTGCTATTTTTTCTAAAATTTTAGCTATATCTTTTACGTCACCTGACTGATAATATTTTAAGGTAGGCATAAAATTATTGTTTTTGATGAAATCATGCATTTCTTTTTGTGTTTTAAAATTTTCATTTTCAGCAGATAACACATTATAAACTATTACATCTAAGTTTCTGCTCTTAGTCACGCTAGTATCTAAATTCCTGAGTCCACCTGCCGCCGCATTTCTAGCATTTTTCAAAATGTCTTCATTCTTAGCATTATATTTCTCTAGTTCGGAAAGCTTCATCACACACTCGCCGTGAAAAACAGCGTTTTTTAGAAAGGGTATGGTGAGAGGAACGCTTCTGATAGTGCTGACCTGTGCGGTCACATCTTCACCTATTTTTCCATCACCTCTAGTGCTAGCTTTTATTAACTTTCCGCCTTCATATTCTAAAAGAACAGTAAGCCCATCATATTTATAATCTATAAAATAGTCTTTCTTTCCTATCTCTTTTTCTATTCCTGTCACCCATTTTTCCACTTCTTCTATGCTGGTCGCTTTATCTAAACTATAAACTGCGTGTTTGTGTGTCACCTTAGTGAATTTGTCAAGTACTACATTTCCTACTTTTTGGGTAGGAGAGTCAGGCAGAATGCTACCCGTCTCTTCTTCTAAATTAATTAGTTCATCATATAATTTATCCCACTCACTATCACTTATGGTAGGATTATCTAATACATAATAATTATAATTATGTTTATTGATAATAGCTATTAATTCTTTCATTCTACTTATCATATCAGTTCATCCTTTCATATTTTTTTTAGTGGTGCGAAATCTACATTTAATGTCTTAACTCCGCCTTGAGTAAAATTAATTTTCACATTTTTATTTTCTACGCTAATGACTTTACCTATGCCAAAAGTAGTATGCAGCACGCTATCATTTACGCTAAAATCATTTTTAGTAGGTTTACTATTTTTAATCAAAAATTCAGTAGCAGTAGTGAGCGGTCGTTCAGTTTTGGTCGGAATGTATGATCTAAATGTGGTAGTTTCTCGTGGTTTAACTATTTCCATTTCTTTTAAAAATCTACTCATTTTAGTGTATTCTGTTTTTCCGTATATATATCTACTACTAGCATGAGAAAGATATAGTCTTTCTTCTGCTCTAGTGATAGCCACATACATCAGCCTTCTTTCTTCTTCCATAGATTCATTAGATTCATCTTCTCTGATGAGTGGAAATCTTTTTTCTTCTAGTCCTACTAAGAATACTACTTTGAACTCTAAGCCCTTCACGGCGTGAATGGTAGCAATATTGACTGAATTCTCTCTAGTGTCCAGATCATCTATGTCTGTATATAATGAAATGGTCTGTAAGAGAGAACTTAATGTTTTTTCTTTGGATGAACTTTCAAACCTTTTAACAGTGCTTATAAATTCTTTTAGATTTTCTTTTTTACTATTATATTCTTCACCCTTTTCTTCGTAAAGAGTTAAAAGTGAAAAATCTTCATATAAACTTTTTACGAAATCAGTTAGTGATAAGTTTTTTAGTTTTTTGCCACTTTCTATAAACTTAGCTTTCAGGGCTAAGAATTTAGCTTTCATGCTAGCAGAAAGAGATGAATTCTCATCTAGCGTAAGTAAATTTTCCATTAACGAATTATTTTCATTTAACTCTGCTAATGATTTAAGAGCTACTTCGCCTATACCTTTTTTAGGAAAACTGATCATTCTTTTAAAAGATTCATTGTCTTTAGGATTAGTGAAAAGGTTCAGATATGCGATAATATTTTTAATTTCACTACGACTATAAAATTTTATACCTTTAAAAATTTTATAAGGTATTTGATATTTATTTAATGCTGATTCAAATGTTGAATTTAAACTATTCACTCTGACTAATACTGCGATGTCGTTATACTCATATCCACTATTTCTAACTAAATTAAAAATTTGACGCGCGACATTTTCAGCCTCATCGTTATCGTTATAGGCATTGAAATATTCTACTTTTACCCCTTCATCATTATCAGTCCAAAGCGTTTTTTCTATACGCTCCACATTATTTTTTATCACTTTATTGGCTAGTTCTAATATTTTTTTAGTGCTTCTATAGTTTTGCTCTAACTTATAAATTTTTACATCTTCATAGTCTTTTTGGAAATTCGCCATATTAGTAGGCTCAGCACCTCTCCAAGTATAAATGCACTGATCTTCATCCCCTACTATGAAAATATTTCTATGTTTACTGGCTAAAATTTTCACTAGTTTGTACTGGATGATGTTAGTGTCTTGGAATTCGTCAACTAAAATATATCTAAATCTATCCGCATATTTTTCTCTAATATCTGGGTTATTTAGAAGTAGTTCATAAGTCTTAATTAAAAGATCATCGAAGTCAAGAGCATTGTTTTTCATCATCTCATCTTCATAACAGATTACTAAACTAGAAAGCAAATCCTTTTCTATGCCGAAATATAAATTATCAAAATAGTAGCTGATGCTCACCCCTTTGTTTTTCATATCGCTTAAAAAGAATAAAATTTGATTTTTATATTTATCTAAATCTAAATTCCTTTCTTTTAAAATTTTCGTGATCAGTTTTCCTGAATCACTATCGTCATATATGCTAAAAGATTTGTCTCTATTTTCTAATCTGTCGCCTTGCTCGCGTAGTATTCTAACACACATGCTATGAAATGTACTGATCCATACATCTACTGGATGAGTCACCAACTTTTTCACTCTATCTCTCATCTCTGCGCTAGCTTTATTAGTGAATGTGATAGCTAGCACGTGATAAGGATGAATGCCCTTTTCTTCTATCATATAAGCGATTCTATTAGTAAGAACAGTAGTCTTGCCGCTGCCTGCACCTGCTGAAACCACTATCGCGCCATCTATGTCTTTAGCGGCTTTAATTTGTATATCATTTAATCCTGTAAAATTCATAAAAAAAGTTTAACACATCTGTATAGATATGTCAAACTAGAATTGAATACGAACTAAGAAGTTTACATTTTTTAATTTCTCTATTTTTTCTTTATAATTTTCCATAATGCTTTCCACAATCTTCCAAAAATTTCGGCTATGATTCAGCTCTATAAGGTGAGACAATTCATGAATAATTACATAATCGATAAGTTCAGTCGGCAGCATAATAAGTTTATAATTTATGTAAATATTTCCTAAGTAGTCACACATGCCCCACTTACTTTTAGAGTCTATGATTTTGATTGATGCAGGTTTTAAATCCATTAGCTTAGATAGCTCCAACACCCTTCGCGTGATTACCTCGTCAGTTTGATTTATCAGCCATTTTTTAAGTTCGCTTTTGTGACTTTTAAATATACTAGCGGGAAGCTCGATGACATCTTTAAACATGGAGATATTAACAGCGCCCTTCGTGAAAACTATTTTATATCTTTTGCCTAAAAATAATACTGCATTACAGTTTATAAGATCTTCATTCTCTTTTTGAATTTTTAAAATTTTCTCTTGCCTAGATTTTATCCATCCCTTTTTGCTTATCACAAAATCATCTATGTCCTGAATGGGCATAAATCGTGGTGCGTGAATGATGATATTGCCTAGTTCATTTATAGTTAGTGAAAGAGTTTTTCTATTTGAGCGTTTTAGCGTAGCATTTTCTATCATACAGCTATTTTAACATATAATTTCAAATTTTGCATAGTATTTTGCATAGTAATTGTTGACTTTTTGTCATTTTTTGGGTATTATAAATGTATGGACAAAAAAGAGAAGAATACACTAGGCCGCGGGGAAGTGAAAAAATACATTCTTAAGAGCCTATTAGATGGAAATAAGTATGGTTGGGAAATCATTAAATTAGTGAAGGATTACACCAATGGCGAGACGATTTTGAAGCAATCGTCCCTTTATAGTGCGTTAAATCGTATGGAAGATGAAGGGTTATTAAGCAGCTATTTTGTGAGAGATGAAGACGGTAAAGGTAGGCTGAAAAGATACTACGCATTATCAAACAATGGTAGAGAATATCTAGGAGAAAAACCAGCAGTAGATGTGGCGGCAGAAGTTAGCCTGTTTGATTTAGCTTACAATACTACGCAAGAGGAAGTTTCCCCTGCTATCGAAGAAAAGATGGAAGAAATGGAAGAAGAAAAAGTAGAAGAGAAAAAGGAAAGCCCTGCTATTCAGGAAGATTTATTTCAAAGTGTTCTATTCGATAGTTTTGATAAAGAAGTTTCAGAAAATATTAACGAAATGGAAGAATTAGCTCCTGAAGAAGAAACTCCTATAGTGGACAAAAAACTATTCGTTGAAGGGTTCTTTAATAAGTCAGCATTGGTGGAAGAAAAAACAGAAAGCACGTTTGCTCCCGAAGCTCCTAAAAAGAATATTAATTCTGAGGATCTTATAAATGCAGCATTATTAAAATTTTATGAAGATCATCCAGAGATTGAAACCCCTAAGGCTAATACTTCAA